>NZ_JBHVUQ010000027.1:0-58987 GCF_042884105.1 Streptomyces sp. NPDC058157 | reverse complement strand
CCCTGCGGCTGCGCGGGGTCGGGGGCCTTGTCGAACGACAGCCGGGCGGTCTCCGCGAGGCCGTCGGCCGGGGCGGGGGGCTTGTCGAGCGACAGCCGGGCGGTCTCCGCGGCCGGGTCCGACGCCGCGGGGTGCTCCGGCTGCTCGGGCTGTGCCGGGGCCGGGGCCGGGGCCGGGGGCGTCGGGTCGGAGGGGGCCGCCCCCTCGGGTATCGGCGTTCCCTCGGGTTCGGTCGGCGGGCCGGACGGGCTGGCGGGCGGGGTCGGCGGCGTGCTCATACCTGGCGGCGTCCTTGCGAAGTGCGGCGTACGGAGATGCGGGCAGCCTGTCATGACCGCCCGCCCCCTCCAACCGCATTGGCCCCCCGCTCTCCCCCCGGCAGCGGAAATCAGACGATCTGTCGGATTCTGCCGTGCCCGACGGGGAACGCCCCGGGCCGCAGCCTCGTTCTGCGGGGTGAGGGATCGCGCCGGACGGCCCCGGCGATCCCCGGCAGCGCCGCCGCGCGGGGCGCCGCGCCCCACTGCCCGATCTGCCGAGGATCATTCACCCATGGGTACACAAGCCGACCCCGACCCCGACCTCGCCCCCGACCCCCTCGGCGGCAGCGCCCCCGGCACCGGGTCCGTCGCCAGCCTCGTCGGCCTCGTCGCCCTCGGCGCGGCCGCCTACACCGCCTGGGTGCTCGAAGTCGTCCTCTCCACCGGCCTCGACCCCATCGAGACCTACGTCAGCGAGCTCGCCGCCCAGGACCAGCCCCTCGGCGGCCTCTTCCGGGCCACCGACTTCACCGCCGGCCTGCTCGTCCTCCTCGGCGGGTTCCTCGCCCTCGTCCGCCTCGTCCGGTACCCCGAGGCCCGCCGCCCCTGGACGGTCGCCGGCTGGGCCGGGGTCACCCTCTTCGGCGCGGCCACCGCCGCCGACGCCTGGCTGCCGCTCAGCTGCCAGCCCACCGCCGACCCCGAATGCGCCGCCCGCGAGACCGCCGGCCTGGTCCCGGCCACCCATCAGGCCCACGCCGTCAGCAGCAGCCTCGCCATGACCGGCGCCCTCGTCGGGATAGTGGCCCTCACCGTCGCCGCCCGCCGCTACGGCCGGCTCGCCCCCCTCGCCCGCTACGGCCCCGCCCTCGTCGTCCTCGAACTGCTCGCCACCGCCTGGACCCTGACCGCCATCTCCCTGTTCACCGCCGGGCACGGCACCTGGGCCCTGGGCGCCGGCCAGCGGCTCCAGGTGCTGCTCGTCGCGCTCTGGCTGGGCCTCCTGGCGTACTCCGTCCACCGGGAGCGCCGCACATGACCCCGCCGGACGTTCCCGGCCGCTTCGTCCGGGTGGACGGCGCCGCCCTGCACACCCTCGTCGAGGGCGAGGGCCGTACGGGACCGCCCGTCGTGCTCAGCGCCGGGCTCGCCATGGCCTGGTTCGACTGGGACGAGACCGCCGGGCTGCTCGTGGCCGCCGGACGGACCGTCATCCGCTTCGACCGCCCCGGCCACGGCCTCAGCGCCCCCGCCACCGCCCCGCCGACCGCCGCCGGAGAGGCCCGCCGCATCGCCGGCCTGCTGGACGCGCTCGGCGTCACCGAGCCCGTCACCGTGGTCGGACACTCCCTCGCCGGGTTCCACGCCGAGGCCTTCGCTCGCCTCCTCCCGGAGCGCACCGCCGCCCTGGTCCTGGTCGACTCCAGCGTCGAGGAGGCCCCCCGTACGCTCCTGCCCGCCGCGCTGCGCACCGGCGTCGCCCGCGCGCTGGGCCGGGCCCTCACCGCCGCCGGTCTCCCCGCCGCGCTGGGACCGGCCGCCCGCCGGGCCGCCGTACGGGCCTCCCGTGCGGGGAGCGGGGCCGCCGACCCGGCCGCGCCGGACCTCGTACGCCGCTGCTACCGCACCGGCCGGGTCTGGCAGGGCGCCCTCCTGGAGAACGCCCGCTACCCGGACACCGCCGCCGAACTCCTCGCCCTGCGCGCCCGCCGCCCGCTGCCGGCCCCCACCACGGTCCTCGCCGCGCACGACGGGGGCCACGGCCGGGCCGCCCGGCGCTGGCTCGCCCGGCAGGCGGCCCTCGCCGACCGGCTGGGCGCCCGCTTCGAGGTGGCCGAGCCGGCCGGCCACCTGGTCATGCTGGACCGCCCGCACCAACTGGCACGGGCGGTCCGCCACGCGGCGGCCCCGCTCCCGCCGGGCCGCCCCGTCACGGGCGCGGCGCGGCCCCCCGCTCCTTGAGCATGTCGGCCATCAGCTTCATCTCCGACTGCTGCGCCTCGACCATCCCCTGGGCCAGCGCCCGTTCCGCCGGGGTCCGGCACTGCTTGGCGCAGCCCTGGGCCATGGCGACGCCGCCCTTGTGGTGCTCGGTCATCAGCTGGAGGTAGAGCACCTCGGCGTCCCGGCCGCTGCTGGTGCGGAGCTGGTCGAGCTCCTCCTTGGTGGCCATGCCGGGCATGAGCGCACCGGGCTTCGTGGCCGCCTCCCCGTGCCCCGCCGAGTGGTCCATGGACCCCATCGATCCCATGGACCCCATCGACCCCGTGGACCCCATCTCCATCCACGACATCGGCGGCTCGTCGGCCACCACCTTCGGCAGCCCCCACAGGTCCAGCCAGCCCAGCAGCATGCCGCGCTGGTTGGCCTGGGTGTTGGCGATGTCGTACGCGAGCCCGCGGACCGGCTCGTCCTGGGTGCGGTCGCGGACGATGAAGGACATCTCCACCGCCTGCTGGTGGTGCACCGACATGTCCCGCGCGAACCCCGCGTCGGGGGAGTACAGCGCCGGCGCGCCCGAGGCGGCGGAGCCGCCCGCGTTGCCGGAGCCCGAGCCGTCCGCCGTGGCGAAGGTGGCCCCGGCGGCGAACAGCGCGGCCAGCACGACCGCCGTGCCGGCCGCCCAGTACGTGCGGTTCGTACGGCTGCGGGTCACTTCTCGCCCAGCCCGTTGGTGCAGGCCGCGCCCGGCTCGGGGGTCTGCGGGCCCTGCACGTACTTGGTGAAGAACTGCGCCACCCGGGGGTCGTCCGCCTTGTCCACCGTCAGCTGCTTGCCCCAGGCGCTGAGCATGATCGTGCCCGCCTGCTCCTTGTCGGGGCTCATCAGCGTGTAGGGGGTCTTGCCGACCTTCCCGGCCAGCGCCTCGACGTCGGCCTTGGCGGCCTTCTCGTTGTACGTCACCCAGACCGCGCCGTGCTCCAGCGAGTGCACGGCGTTCACCTCGGGGACCGCGTTCTTGTAGACGTCGCCGTTGCAGTTCATCCAGCGGGGGTTGTGGTCGCCGCCGACCGGCGGGTTCATCTCGTACTTTACCGGGGTCTCGACGTGGTTGCGGCCGAGCTTCTTCGCGTCCCAGGTCTTCTCGCCGTCGACCGGCGCCTTGCGGGCCGCGACCGCGTCCTTGTCCTTCTGCTTCTGTTCGATGATCACCCACGAGCCGAAGCCGATGAGGCCGGCGACGACCGCCGCGGAGACGCTGATCGCGATGATCTTGTTGCGGCGGTCGCGCGCCTTCTCGGCGCGGCGCATCTCGGCTATGCGGTTCTGGCGGGAGTTCTTGTCGGACGTCCTGCTGGCCATGTGCCCTGGTTCCTTCTGCTGAGGGGGGTGTGGGGGTGGTGCCGGTGGTGTCGTCTACGGCGCCGCAGCCGTCAGGTCCGCAGCACTTGCAGGGCGTACAGGTCGGGGGCGCGCGCGAGGGTCCCCGGCGGACGTACCGGGCCCGTGGCCGCCGCGAGGGCGCCCGGAGCCGGGCCGGGCCGCGCCGCGGTGACGGCGGGCTGCGGGGCCGGTGGGACGGCCGGGGTCACGTGGGACAGGGGGGAACAGCCGGGGGCCTCGTACGGGGACGCGCAGGCGGCACGCTCCCCCGACGGGCCGTGTACGCGGTGTACGCCGTGTCCGGCGTACACCCGTACGGGCCCTTCCGCGCCCCGGGCGTCCTGGGCGGAACCCCCGCCGGGCACGCACAGGAACCCCATTCCGGCCGCCACGCCGAGGGCGAGCAGCAGCAGGAGGGCGCGGCGACGGGCGGGACGTCCGTGACGCCCGCTCCGCGTGTGCTCCCAGCCCCCCATGGCCGCAGATGGTAATGCTCATGACGGGCCCGAGGTCAGAGCGGGGGTGTCATCGGCCTTGGGGGGTGCGTAATGTGGCGGAAACCACCACTAGCGATACTGGACGGGCCCGGCTGCGCCGCCGGTCCTCCGGGTCGGTGGTGTACAGATCGTCTGAACTGCGAGGATGAAGGCATGGACAAGCAGCAGGAATTCGTCCTCCGGACGCTCGAGGAGCGCGACATCCGCTTCGTGCGCCTGTGGTTCACCGATGTGCTGGGCTTCCTGAAGTCCGTCGCGGTCGCCCCCGCCGAGCTGGAGCAGGCCTTCGACGAGGGCATCGGCTTCGACGGCTCCGCGATCGAGGGCTTCGCCCGCGTCTACGAGTCCGACATGATCGCCAAGCCGGACCCGGGCACGTTCCAGATACTGCCGTGGCGCGCCGAGGCCCCCGGGACCGCCCGGATGTTCTGCGACATCCTGATGCCGGACGGCTCCCCGTCCTTCGCGGACCCGCGCTACGTCCTCAAGCGCATCCTCGCCAAGACCTCCGACCTGGGCTTCACCTTCTACACCCACCCGGAGATCGAGTTCTTCCTGCTGAAGGACAAGCCGCTGGACGGCACCCGCCCGGTCCCGGCGGACAATTCCGGCTATTTCGACCACACTCCGCAGAACGTCGGCATGGACTTCCGCCGCCAGGCGATCACCATGCTCGAATCCATGGGCATCTCGGTCGAGTTCAGCCACCACGAGGGCGCCCCGGGCCAGCAGGAGATCGACCTGCGCTACGCCGACGCCCTCTCCACGGCCGACAACATCATGACGTTCCGCCTGGTCATGAAGCAGGTCGCCCTCGAACAGGGCGTCCAGGCGACGTTCATGCCGAAGCCGTTCTCGGAGTACCCCGGCTCCGGCATGCACACCCACCTCTCCCTCTTCGAGGGCGACCGCAACGCCTTCTACGAGTCGGGCGCCGAGTACCAGCTCTCCAAGGTCGGCCGCTCCTTCATCGCGGGCCTCCTGCGCCACGCCGCGGAGACGGCGGCGGTCACCAACCAGTGGGTCAACTCCTACAAGCGCATCTGGGGCGGCTCCTCCCGCACCGCCGGCTCCGGCGGCGAGGCCCCCTCGTACATCTGCTGGGGCCACAACAACCGCTCGGCCCTGATCCGCGTCCCGATGTACAAGCCGGGCAAGACCGGTTCCTCCCGGGTCGAGGTCCGCTCGATCGACTCGGGCGCCAACCCCTACCTCACGTACGCCGTCCTGCTGGCGGCGGGCCTCAAGGGCATCGAGGAGGGCTACGAACTCCCGCCGGGCGCCGACGACGACGTCTGGGCCCTCTCCGACGCCGAACGCCGCGCGATGGGCATCGAACCCCTCCCGCAGAACCTCGGCGAGGCCATCTCCCTGATGGAACGCAGCGAACTGGTCGCCGAAACCCTCGGCGAACACGTCTTCGACTTCTTCCTCCGCAACAAGAAGCAGGAGTGGGAGGAGTACCGCTCGGAGGTCACGGCCTTCGAACTCCGCAAGAACCTCCCGGTGCTGTAGCGCCGGAGCAACGCGTGCGGCCCCGTCCCGGGGAGTTCGGGGTGGGGCCGTTGGTGTTTGTCGGGGTCAGGTGGTCGGGGGTGGGAGGGTTGCCGGGTGCCAGAGGGGGGGGGGGGGGGGGGGGGGGGCGGGGGGCCGTGTGGAGTTGGGCGTCCAGGCCCAGCGCCGTTGTGGTGGGGGTGCCCGTCGTGTCCAGGGTCGCGGCGGGGGCGCCCGTGAAGAGCATGCGGGATTCCGTCCAGGCCGGGGGGCCGCCCAGGGTGGTCGTGGCGGCCGTGCCCGTTTCGGCGCGGCCCGTCAGGAGGCGGCCCGCCGCGGCGATCGCGCCGTAGCCCGCGCGGCCGCCGGATTCCGTGACGCTGGAGACCTGCGGGGCGCCCGGGCCGGCGGTGACCAGGGCGCTGCGGACCACGCCCGAGTCGGGGCGGCGGAAGTAGAGGCGGACGCCCGCGCCCTCGCGGGCCGCCGTGAGGGGGACCGTGGTGGCGGGGAGGCCGGTGGGGTAGGGGCCGCCCAGGGGGGCGTCCGGGGCGGGCTGGGTCCAGGCCAGGACGGACTTGGTGGTGGTGGCGTAGACGTGGCGGCGGCCCGCGGAGTCGACCACCGCGACCGGGTCGCCCTGGAGGTCCTCGCCGCCCAGCTTCTGCCAGTCGGTGAAGGCCCCCGAGGGCTGCTGGACGCGGGCCCGCAGGGTGCGCCGGGTGTCGCGTACGTAGACGGTCAGGCGGCCCGCCCCGTCCACGGCGGCGGCGGGGGCGCTGATGGCGGAGGTGCCGGGTTCGTCGCCCGGCTCGGGGGTGCCGAGGGACTGCCAGGCGCCGAACGGGCCGTCGGGACCGGCCTGGACGGCGTGGACGACCTCGCGCCGGTAGTCGGCGGGCCGGGGCCCGATGACCGTGCGGGTGGCGAGGACCGCGACGCGGCCGTCGGGCAGGCGGGCGGCGGTGGCGCCGGAGTCGATGCCGGTGCCGGGGAGCAGCGCGGGGCCGCTCCAGGTGCCGGAGCGGTCGCGGCTCCAGACGGCCATCCGGCCGTCGAGGGTGGCGAAGGCCCAGAGCCGGCCGGGGGTGCCCTCCGTGAGCCAGGAGGAGTTGTCGGCCCGGGCGTAGCGCAGGGACTGGGCCCAGTTGCGGCCGGTGGGGCTGCCGGCCACCTTGCGGTCGCCGCAGCCGTCGGGGGAGCCGCAGTAGTCGGCGTGGTCCTGCCAGGCGTACGTCTTGAGGTAGCCGATCTTCGTCTCGGCGGTCTGCGGGTCCAGGGCGTGGGGGAGGTTGCCGTTGTGGTAGCCGAGGTAGTTCTGCACGGAGAACCGCGGCCGGTCGGCGACCCGTTCGGCGTACGCGGCGGTGCCGGCCTGCACGAACCGGGCGCCGTACATGTGGTCCTGGTGGTCGGTGTACTTGCCGGTGTCCGGGTAGCGGTTCGGCGTCGGGTCCTGCATCCGTATCGTCGTCGGCCGGTAGCGCTCCAGGATGCCGGATATGGACTGGACGACCTGGTCCTTGGTGTACGAGAACGGCTGCTTGACCGGGGTGCCGGTGGTGAGCTGGGAGCCCAGCGCCGGTATCTCGCCGTTCCACAGGCCGCGCAGGCTGTCGGGGTTCTCGGCCGCCGGGTTGCGGGCCTCCCGCAGCTGGAGCCAGACCAGGTTGACCTGGGGCCGGGCCACGAGGACGTCGAGTTCTGCCTGGCCGCCGCCGGCGGTGGGGATGACGGTGCGCTTCCACGCGCTGGTGCGGTCGCCGGTGGCCATCTGGGCGTAGGCGGAGCGTATGCCGTTCTGCCGGGCCTCGGCGTAGCGGGCGCGGTCGGCGGGCTGCTGGGGGTCCTTGGCCTGGCCGCCGTTGGCCTCGTTGCGGCCGTCGGCCTCGCCGGAGGTGAGGTAGGCGGTGGTGACCGGGAGCCCGGCGAGCAGGGAGCGGCTGAGGTCGGGGTTCATGAAGAACAGGTCGTCGTCGGGGTGGGCGACGAACTGGACGACCGTGCCGGAGGTGGTGCTGGCGGGGAGGAGGGAGGCGGGGTCCTTCCCCTGGGTGGCCTCGGCGGCCGTCTGCTGGCCGGAGGCTATGGAGAGCACGCCGGAGGCGCCCAGGGTGAGCATGGGCACGACGGCCGCGAGGAGGAAGCGGCGGCGGGATACGGGCATGGGTCACGCCTCGATGTCGTTCCGGACGGGTGGAACCGCTGTGCAGTCACTGAGAGGCGAAATCGGCGGAGTCGGTTCTCGGTTCGGGCCGTCGATTTCACCGGTTCCGGTGAGGGCGGGCGCCTTCCCAGGGCGGCCGGGCGTGCCGGTGCACCGCCGGCGGCCCGCACAAGAGGGGGCCCGGCGTGGGGGTTTGGGGACGGTCCGGCACGGATGGTGTCTGTCCAGCCGGTGTGCGGTGTATGCCCCGGTGCGGGGGTGATGCGTGGTGGAGCGGGGGCGTTACGGGGTGGTGTTGCGCGGGCCCACCGGCTGCCAGGGGGCGAGGTAGGCGTCGGGTTCGTCCGCCGACGAGGTCACGTACAGCCGGGCGTCGAGGCCCACCACGGCCAGGCTGACCAGGTTCTTCCCGGTCATGGTGCTGGACGGGGCGCCCACGAACATCAGCGGCGAGCGCTCCCAGGGCCGGCCCTCGCCGACGTCGGCCCCGAGCAGCCCGCCCGCCGAGCGGCCGGCGAGGAGGTGCCCGCTGGCCGTCACCGAGCCGAAGCCCTGGAGTCCGCCGAGGTCGGTGAGACCGGTCGCCTTCAGGCCTTCCGCGTCCGTCATCAGGGCGGTGCGGACGTTGCCGGAGCCGGGCTTGCGGAACCAGATCCGCACGCCGCCCTCGCGGCCCTCGGCGGTCAGGGGCAGGGTGGTCTCGGGCAGGCCGGTGGGGGTGGCGGGGCCGAGGGGGGCGCCGGGGCCGGGCTGGAGCCAGCCGGTCACGGACTTGGTGGTGGCGGCGAAGACCATCCGCCGCCCGGCGCCGTCGGTGCCGGTGACCGGGGTGCCGTGCAGGTCGGAGCCGCCGTGGGCCTCCCACGGGCCCCACGTGCCGTCCGGGTGCTGCACGCGCCCGCGCAGGGTGGACGCGCCGTCGCGGACGTAGACGGCGAGGGCGCCGCCGCCGTCGACGGACACGGCGGGCGCGCTGATGTCGGAGGTCCAGTCGGCGTCGGAGGCCTCGGGGGTGCCGAGGGACTGCCAGGGGCCGAACTCCTCGGAGCCGAGGGCCCGCTGGACGGCGTAGACGACCTCGCGGCGGTAGTCGGCGGGCTTGTCGCCGAAGGAGGTGCGGGTGCCGAAGGCGGCCGTCCGGCCGTCCTTCAGGGTGACGGTGGACACGCCCTGGTCCATCCCGGTCCCGGGGAGCAGGCGGGGGCCGCTCCAGCGGCCTATGAGTCCGCTGCGGTGCCATACGGCGACCTGGCCGTCGAGGACCTTGAAGGCCCACAGGCCGTGTTCGGCGTCGGAGGTCAGCCAGTTGGTGCCGGTGCCGCGCGCGTAGTTGACGGTCTGGGTCCAGCCGTTGCCGGAGGGGTGCTCGGCGACCTTGAGGTCCCCGCAGCCGGCCTCGCTGCCGCAGTGGTTCTGCCGGTCCAGCCAGGCGTAGGTGTCCAGGATGTCCAGCTTCTCCTTGGCTTCGCCGGGGTCGAGGGCGCGCGGGAGGGAGCCGTTGAAGTAGCCGACGTAGTTCTGGACGGCGAAGTGCGGCCGGTCCTTGAACCCCTCCGCGTACAGGTCGGCGGCCAGCTGCACGAACCGGGCGCCGTAGAAGTGGTCCTGGTGGTCGGTGTAGCGCTTGGTGTCGGGGAAGCGGCCGGGGCTGGGGTCCTGGGTGCGGATGGTGGTGGGCCGGTAGCGCTCCAGGATGCCGACGATCGTCTGGACGACCTGGTCCTTGGTGTACGAGAACCCACGCCGGACGGGGCTGCCGGAGGCGAGCACCGACTCCAGGCGGGGCACCTTGCCGTCCCACAGGCCGTGCAGGCTGTCGGGGACGTCCTGGTAGACGTTGCCCGCCTCGCGCAGCTGCAGCCAGACGAGGTTGATCTGGGGCCGGGCGACGAGGACGTCGATCTCGGCGTGGCCGCCGCCCTTGGTCGGGACGACGCTGCGCTTCCAGGCGCTGCTGCGGTCGCCGGTGGCCATCTTGGCGTAGGCGGCGCGGATGCCGTTCTGCCGGGCCTCGGCGTAGGCCGGCTTGTCGGCGTGGGCGGAGGCCTCCTTGCCGGCGGCGGCGTTGATGCCGTCGGCTTCGCCGGAGGTGAGGTAGACGGTGGTCACCGGGTGGCCGGCGGCTATGGAGTACCCCAGGTCCGGGTTCATGAAGTACAGGTCGTCGTCGGGGTGGGCGACGATCTGGAGCACCCGGCCGGGGTCCGGGGCGTCCGGGGCGGTGGCGGCCGAGGGCCGGGAACCGGGGCCGGCGGGCGCGGTGAGGCCGGCGAGCGCCTCGTTGCCGCGCAGGACGAGCATGCCGCCGGCGGCGGTGGCGGCGAGGAGGGCGACGGCCTTGACGACGGCGCGTGCGCGGGGGTGCCCGACGTAGTGGTGGCCGTGCCGGGTGGCTGCGCCGCGCTGGCGGGGGACGACCACGCCGGGGCCGGGCCGTGGGACCGCGTCGGGGCCGGGCGGGGCGGTCGGGCCGTGTTCCGCGGGCGTGTCGCGGTTGGGCCGAGTCGTCGAGCGGGGGCCGGGTCCCGCGGGCCTGTCGCGGTCGGGCCGGGTGGTCGGGCCGGGGCCGGCCGGGGTGGCGGGGGTGTGATCGGGCGGGGAGGTCGGGCCGGGGCCGGGTCCTGCGGGCTTGTCGCGGACGGCCGGGCCGGCCGGGGCGTGATCGGGCCCGACGGGCGTGTCGCGGTCGGGGTGGGTGGTCGTGGGGGCCTCGGGGGCCGGCCCAGGCTCGCTCGGGGCGGGCTGGTGGGCGGGCGCGGTGGCAGGGCGCGAGGACAGGGGTCCGTGGGACATGGGGCTCCTCGCGGCCGGTCGGGCGGGGACCGGGCCCCTGACGCACAGATCTGGAGAGCTAAAAGTAAGCAGATAATCCGATAATCCTCCTCATGATATCGGCCACGGCACCCGGTGAGTCGAACGCCTGCTCCGGCTAGGCTCGCTCCCGGGCAGGACCAGACCACCGGCGGTGACGGGCAGGACCGGACCACCGGCAGCGACAGACTCGGGAGGCGGCGGGATGACAGTCCCGGGGCGCAGGAGCAGTACCTTCATCCGGCTGCTGCGGAGCGGGTTCACCGACCCCACCGCCGCGTCCCGGCTCCTCGACGCCGACGCGCTGGCCGCCGTACGCACCGACCCGGTGCTCCTCGACGCCCTCGGCGCCACCGCCGACCCCGACCTCGCGCTCCTCGGCCTCGTCCGCCTCGCCGAAGCCCAGACCGCCGAGGACCTGCCGCTCCTCCTCGACACCCTCGTGGCCGCCAAACCCCTGCGCGACCGCCTCCTCGGCGTCCTCGGCGCCTCCGAAGCCCTCGCCGACCACCTCGCCCGCCACCCCCGCGACTGGCAGGCCCTCGTCACCTACGAGGCCGCCGACCTGCACCCGGGCCTCCCCGAGTTCGAAGCGGGCCTCGCCGACGCCCACGACCCCGTCACCCTGCGCGTCGCCTACCGCCGCTGCCTGCTCTCCATCGCCGCCCGCGACGTCTGCGCGACCATAGACGTCGCCCAGACCGCCGCCGAACTCGCCGACCTGGCCACCGCCACCCTCCGCGCCGCCCTGCGCATCGCCTCCGCCGCCGCCCCCCAGGACGCCGCCGCCTGCCGGCTCGCCGTCATCGCCATGGGCAAGTGCGGCGGCAACGAGCTCAACTACGTCTCCGACGTCGACGTGATCTTCGTCGGCGAGGCCGCGCCCGGCACCGACGAGGGCAAGGGCATCCAGGCCGCCACCCGCCTCGCCTCCCACCTCATGCGGATCTGCTCCGAGACCACCGTCGAGGGCACCATCTGGCCCGTCGACGCCAACCTCCGCCCCGAGGGCCGCAACGGCCCCCTCGTCCGCACCCTCGCCTCCCACATGGCCTACTACCAGCGCTGGGCCAAGACCTGGGAGTTCCAGGCCCTCCTCAAGGCCCGCGCCGTCGCCGGCGACCCCGAACTCGGCGCCCAGTACGTCGAGGCCATAACGCCCCTGGTCTGGCAGGCCGCCGAACGCGAGAACTTCGTCGCCGACGTCCAGAAGATGCGCCGCCGCGTCGTCGACAACATCCCCGCCTCCCAGATCGACCGCGAACTCAAACTCGGCCCCGGCGGCCTGCGCGACGTCGAGTTCGCCGTCCAGCTGCTCCAGCTCGTCCACGGCCGCAGCGACACCACCCTGCGCTCCGGCACCACCCTCGACGCCCTCCACGCGCTCGCCGCCGGCGGCTACGTCGGCCGCGCCGACGCCGCCCAGCTCCACGACGCGTACCGCTTCCTGCGCAGCATGGAACACCGCATCCAGCTGTACCGGCTGCGCCGCACCCACCTCGTCCCCGAGGACGAGGCCGACCTGCGCCGCCTCGGCCGCTCCCTGGGCCTGCGCACCGAACCCGTCGCCGGGCTCAACAAGGCCTGGCGCCGGCACGCCTCCGTCGTCCGCCGCCTCCACGAGAAGCTGTTCTACCGGCCCCTCCTCGACGCCGTCGCCCAGCTCGCCCCCGGCGAGACCCGGCTCTCCCCGGCCGCCGCCGGCCAGCGCCTCGAAGCCCTCGGCTACGCCGACCCGGCCTCCGCCCTGCGCCACCTCGAAGCCCTCGCCTCCGGAGTCAGCCGCAAGGCCGCCATCCAGCGCACCCTGCTGCCCGTCCTCCTCGGCTGGTTCGCCGACTCCGCCGACCCCGACGCCGGGCTCCTGGGCTTCCGCAAGGTCTCCGACGCCCTCGGCAAGACCCCCTGGTACCTGCGCCTGCTCCGCGACGAGGGCGCCGCCGCCGAGAACCTCGCCCGCGTCCTGTCCGCCGGCCGCCTCGCCCCCGACCTCCTCATGCGCGCCCCCGAGGCCGTCGCCCTCCTCGGCGACCCCGAAGGCCTCCAGCCCCGTACGCCCGAGGCCCTCGAACAGGAGGTGCTCGCCGCCGTCGGGCGCGCCGACAGCGGGGAAGCCGCCGTCGCCGCCGCCCGCGGGGTACGCCGCCGGGAACTCTTCCGCACCGCGGCCGCCGACATCATCGCCTCCTACGGCACCGAGGAGAACCCCGCCGAGAAGGACTGCGGCGCCCTCGTCGACCGGGTCGGCGACGCCGTCTCCGAACTCACCGCCGCCACCGTCGCCGGAGCCCTGCGCGCCGCCGTCCGCGACCACTGGGGCGAGACCCTCCCCACCCGCTTCGCCGTCATCGGCGTCGGCCGCTTCGGCGGGCACGAGCTCGGCTACGGCTCCGACGCCGACGTCCTCTTCGTCCACGACCCCCGCGAGGGCGTCGACGAACAGGAGGCCGCCAAGGCCGCCCAGACCGTCATCGCCGAGATGCGCAGGCTGCTCCAGCTCCCCACCGCCGACCCGCCGCTCCTCATCGACGCGGACCTGCGCCCCGAGGGCCGCTCCGGCCCCCTCGTGCGCACGCTGGCCTCCTACGCCGCCTACTACCGGCGCTGGTCCCTGACCTGGGAGAGCCAGGCCCTGCTGCGCGCCGAGCCCGTCGCCGGCGACGCCGACCTCGGCCGTACGTTCATCGACCTGATCGACCCCCTGCGCTACCCCGCCGAGGGCCTGGGCGAGGACGCGGTCCGCGAGATCCGCCGCCTGAAGGCCCGCATGGAGGCCGAACGCCTCCCGCGCGGCGCCGACCCCACCCTCCACACCAAACTCGGCCGCGGCGGCCTCAGCGACGTCGAGTGGACCGTCCAGCTCCTGCAGATGCGCCACGCCTGGGCCGAACCCGGCCTGCGCACCACCCGCACCCGCCAGGCCCTGGCCGCCGCCCACGCGGCCGGCCTGATCCCGACCGAGGAGGCCCAGATCCTCGACGAGGCCTGGGTGCTCGCGACCCGCGTCCGCAACGCCGTGATGCTGGTCCGCGGCCGCGCCGGCGACACCTTCCCCGCCGACGCCCGCGAACTGGCGGCCGTCGGCCGCTACCTCGGCTACCCGGAGGGCAGGGTCGGCGAAATGCTGGACGACTACCGCCGCACCACCCGCCGCGCCCGCGCGGTCGTCGACGACCTCTTCTACGGGGCCTGACCCGGACGGCGTCGTGACCGCGGTTCCCGGCGCGGATGGAAGTCCTCACATCGGGATCGACTACCAGGTGAACGTGTGGGACCGCTACAACTGGGACCGCGGGAAGGGCACGCCCATCGGCCCGACCACGGTGACCGACAGTGACATGGCACGGTTCCACACGGTCGGCCTGGCGAGGGAATTCGACATGAGGGGAAGCAGCTCGGTGCAGGGATACGACCTGCGCTCGGACGGAGTCGGGCCGGCTCCCGCTGACCCCGGCAGGGACGGCACGAGCACGGACCTCGGCCGTAACGGAGATGCCCGCTGACCCGGCCGCGCGGGCGGATCGGCCTTGTGTGCGGTGCGCTGGTGCTGGGTGCCGCCCTCGTCGGAGGATGCGGGGAGGGGGCGGCCGAGCCGCCCGGCCCCTACTGGATGGAGGGGGTCAGCGCGGACGCGGTGGCACAGCACCTCAAGGTGGAGCTCCCCGCCGTGGCGACCGCAGCCAAGGCCGCACGGCAGCGGGGGCACGACGACCTGCTGCTCCTGTCGTTCGTGCTGCCCACCTCCGACGTGGACGGCTTCCTCGACGGGCTGGCGCCGGAGCACCCCGTGCGGCAGGGGATTCCCTTCGCCGGCGAGACAGGACTGTTCGACCGACTCGGGCTGCCCGACCCGGTCTCCGCACCGGGGGTTCGGGAGACACAGGTGTGCGCCCCCTGCGTCAAGCGGGACCTGGACTTCCTCCAGCTCGCGGTGGCCCCCGTGGACGGCAAGAGCAGCCGGGTCTATCTCAGGGCCGTCGACTGAGCCCGCCCGCCGAGGTCAGCCCCGGCGGAAGCGGTTCAGCAGGGCTGCCGTTGCCGGGTGGGGGGTGGTGTCCAGGGGGCTGCGGGGGAGGTGGTGGGGGAGGGCGCCGTACCAGGTGCGGGAGATCGTGTAGCCGAAGGCCAGGCAGAGCATGCCGCCCAGGGCGTCCAGCCAGAAGTGGTTCGCCGTGGAGACGATGACGACCAGGGTCGCCGTCGGATAGAGGAGGCCCAGGATCCGGGCCCAGGGGGCCGAGGCGACCGCGAAGATCGTCAGGCCGCACCAGAGCGACCACCCTATGTGCATGGACGGCATCGCCGCGTACTGGTTCGACATGTGCTTGAGGTTCCCCGAGGCCATCGAGCCCCAGGTGTGGTGCACCAGCACGGTGTCGATGAACCGGCCGCCGTTCATGAGGCGGGGCGGCGCGAGCGGGAAGAAGAAGTAGCCGAGCAGGGCCACGCCCGTCGTCGCGAAGAGGACGAGGCGGGTGGCCGCGTAACGGCCCGGATGGAAGCGGTAGATCCACACCAGCACGCCGATGGTCACGATGAAGTGCAGCGTGGCGTAGTAGTAGTTCATGCCCACCACCAGCCACGTCACCGAGTTGACGGCGTGGTTGACGTGGTGCTCCACCGCGATGCCGAGGCTCCGCTCGACGCTCCAGATCCAGTCGGCGTTCGCGAGCGCGGCGGCCTTCTGCTCCGGGACCGCGTTGCGGATCAGCGAGTACGTCCAGTAGCTGATCGCGATCAGCAGGACCTCGAACCAGATGCGCGGCCGGCGTGGAGCGCGGAGCCGGGCGAGGAGGCCGGAGTCCGCTGCCGGGCGGCCCTCGCTCCCTTTCGCGGGGGGCGACGAGACGTCCGTGCTGGGGGTGCCCCCGGCGGCGGCCGGGGGAGTTTCCAGTGTCTTCACGCTCGCTTCACCCATGGGGAGAGAGTCTGCCAGATGCGTCCTCGCCTCCGATCATCCCTCCGGACGGTCTTCCGCGCCCGCGCTCCGCCCTGCGGAGGACACCGTCCCGGAGGTCCGCTACCCTGCCCCGCCGCGCCGCTGGCCGGGTCCGGAAGCCGTGGACCCGCGCACCACCAGCTCCGGCAGGAACACGAACTCGCTGTGCGGGGCCGGCGTACCGCCGATCTCCTCCAGCAGGGTCCGCACCGCCGCCTGCCCCATGGCCTGCACGGGCTGGCGGATGGTGGTCAGCGGCGGATCCGTGAACGCTATGAGCGGGGAGTCGTCGAAGCCCACCACGGAGACGTCCTGCGGCACCCGCAGCCCCTGCTGGCGCGCGGCCCGGATCGCGCCGAGCGCCATCATGTCGCTGGCGCAGACCACGGCCGTGCAGCCCCGCCCGATGAGCGCCGCCGCGGCCGCCTGGCCACCCTCCAGGGTGTAGAGGGAGTGCTGGATGAGCTCCTCCGCCTCGGCCTCGTCGAGCCCGAGGCGCTCCTTCACGGCGAGGCGGAAGCCCTCGATCTTGCGCAGCACGGGAACGAACCGCTTCGGGCCGACCGCGAGGCCGATCCGGCTGTGCCCGAGGGCCGTCAGGTGGGTCACCGCCAGGTGCATCGCGGCCCGGTCGTCGGGGGAGACGAAGGGGGCCCGCACCTTGTCGGAGAAGCCGTTGATCAGGACGTACGGGACGCCCTGGCCGCGCAGCTGCTCGTAGCGGCCCATGTCGGCGGTGGTGTCGGCGTGCAGCCCGGAGACGAAGATGATCCCGGAGACGCCCCGGTCCACCAGCATCTCGGTCAGCTCGTCCTCCGTGGACCCGCCGGGCGTCTGCGTGGCCAGCACGGGCGTGTACCCCTGCCGGGTCAGCGCCTGCCCGATGACCTGCGCGAGCGCCGGGAAGATGGGGTTGTCCAGCTCGGGGGTTATCAGGCCGACCAGGCCGGCGCTGCGCTGCCGCAGCCGTACGGGCCGCTCGTAGCCGAGCACGTCGAGCGCGGCCAGCACGGACTCGCGGGTGCCTGCGGCCACACCGGGCTTGCCGTTGAGCACGCGGCTGACTGTGGCTTCGCTGACCCCCGCCTGGGCTGCGATGTCGGCAAGCCGTGCGGTCACGGGATCGGACTGTACCGGTACGGGGCTCAGAAAGCCCACCACGTGCAGGAATCGGGGGGAAGCCGGACCGTGCGCCCGTCGGTCTCCACGGGGGCGCTGGACAGCACGGGGCGGCCGGGCGAGGGCAGCTCGACGGCGGTGGGGCGGGTGTTGACGGTGCAGGCGAAGCCGGGCCGGGTGAACAGGAGGACCCCCTCGGGGGACGGACGCCAGCGCATGCCCCGCGCGTACACGGCGGGCCCGGCCCCGGCGCCGGGCCACTCGTCGGCCGGCCCGCCCTGCCCCGCCTCGACGGCGCCGAGGCCCGGCATCGCCCGGCGGAGCTCCAGGGCGGCGCGGTAGAGCTCCAGGGTGGAGTGCGGGTCGCCCGTCTGCGCGGCGACGCTGAGCCCGCCCCATCCCTCGGGCTGCGGCAGCCAGCTCCCGCCGCTGCCGAACCCGTACGGGGCCTCGTGCCCGGACCACGGGATGGGCACCCGGCACCCGTCCCGCAGCCCCTCCTGCCCGTCGGCCCCCGCCGGCCCGGCCTGCCCACCGGTTCCGGGCCCGTCGGCCCCCTGACAGCCCCCCGCGGGGGACCGGCGGCGGAAGGCCGGGTCCTTGCGGGACTCCGCCGGGAGGTCGGTGACCTCCGGGAGGCCGAGTTCCTCGCCCTGGTAGACGTACGCCGACCCCGGCAG
Organism: Streptomyces sp. NPDC058157; assembly: GCF_042884105.1. Lineage (NCBI taxonomy): Bacteria > Bacillati > Actinomycetota > Actinomycetes > Kitasatosporales > Streptomycetaceae > Streptomyces > Streptomyces sp. NPDC058157. Next base: position 41,696 of record NZ_JBHVUQ010000027.1, on the reverse strand, counting down.
CGCCAGCATCAGCAGCGCCGCCGCCCGCGCCCGGGCCAGCCCCTGCGCCCCGCCTCCGTACCGGGTCACATGGCGTACGACGTCGTGGTTGGACAGCACCCACGTCGTCGGTGCCCCCACCGCCGAGGTCGCCGCCAGGGACTCGTCGATGACCGTCCGCATCGCCGCCGGGTCCCACGGGCAGTTCAGGAAGCGGAAGTTGAACGCCTGGTGCAGCTCGTCGGAGCGTACGTACAGGGCCAGCCGCTCCGAGGTCGGCGCCCACGCCTCCGCGACCCCGATCCGCCCGCCCCCGTAGGAGTCGAGCAGGCGCCGCCAGGAGCGGTGGATGGCGTGCACCCCGTCCTGGTCGAAGAAGGGGAGCGGCTCGGTGCCGATCAGCGTGGCCTGCGCGCCCCGGCCGATGTCCGGCAGGCCCGGGGCCTTGACCATGCCGTGGGCCACGTCCACCCGGAACCCGTCCACCCCGAGGTCCAGCCAGAACCGCAGCACCGAGGCGAACTCCTCCGCCACCTCCGGGTGCTCCCAGTCCAGGTCGGGCTGCTCGGGGGCGAACAGGTGCAGGTACCAGTCCCCGTCCGCGACCCGGGTCCAGGCGGGACCGCCGAAGACGGACTCCCAGTCGTTCGGCGGCAGCGAGCCGTCCACCCCGCGCCCCGGCCGGAACAGGTACCGCTCCCGGGCGCCGGGCACTCCGGCGAGGGCCTCCCGGAACCAGGGGTGCCGCTCGGAGGTGTGGTTCGGCACCACGTCCACGATCACCCGCAGCCCCAGCGCGTGCGCGGCCCGGACGAGGTCGTCGGCGTCGGCGAGGTCCCCGAAGAGGGGGTCCACGGCCCGGTAGTCGGCGACGTCGTACCCGCCGTCCGCCTGCGGGGACACGTAGAAGGGGGTCAGCCACACCGCGTCCACCCCCAGCCGGGCCAGGTGCGGCAGCCGCTCGCGCACCCCGCGCAGGTCCCCGACGCCGTCGCCGTCGCTGTCGGCGAAGGAGCGGACGTACACCTGGTAGATGACGGCATCGCGCCACCAGCCGCCGCTCGCGGACGGGTTGCTGGAAGCTCTTGCAAGCGGGAGGGCCGTCAACTCGTGGTTCATACCGCAGTCAACGCGCGTACACGCCCCGTGGTTGCGGGCCTGTGGAATCGAAGCCGCCTCGAACTGACAGCAAGCTGCGGCAACCGTACGGACACACGGATGTAACGATCCCCTCCGCTTGCAGAAAATTGCCGCAAGGTCTTTCGGTCGGCTTTCAGTCTTGTTACGTTCCCTGCAACTCGGGACCGCGAGGGCGCGGCCGGGATCATCGAAGGAGTTCATATGCGGCGTGGCATAGCGGCCACCGCGCTGGTCGCGACCCTGGCGCTCGCGGCGACGGCCTGCGGCGGTGACACCAAGGACAACGGTGGTGGGACGAACGCCGGCGGCGAGCTGTCCGGCACCGTGACCTGGTGGGACACCTCGAACGAGGCCGAGAAGGCGACCTTCCAGAAGATCGCCGAAGGCTTCACCGCGCAGCACCCGAAGGTGACCGTCAAGTACGTCAACGTGCCCTACGGCGACGCCCAGAACAAGGTCAAGAACGCCTTCAGCAGCGGCGCCGACGCCCCCGACGTGATCCGCGCCGACGTCGGCTGGGTCGCCGACTTCGCCTCCCTCGGCTACCTCGACGAGGTCCCCGCCGACCAGGTCAAGAAGGTCGACGCCGAGTTCCTGCCGCAGGCCGCCGCCAGCGGGAAGTTCGACGGCAAGACGTACGCCGTCCCGCAGGTCATCGACACCCTCGGCCTCTTCTACAACAAGAAGATGCTCGCCGACGCCGGCGTCCAGCCCCCCAAGAACCTGGAGGAGCTGAAGACCGCCGCCGCCGCGATCAAGGCCAAGACCGGCAAGACCGGCCTCTACCTGCGCGGCGACGACTCCTACTGGTTCCTGCCCTTCATCTACGGCGAGGGCGGCGACCTCGTCGACGCCAAGAACAAGACCGTCACCGTCGACGGCCCGGCCGGCGTCAAGGCCTTCAAGGCCGCCCGCGACCTGGTGGCCTCCGGCGCCGCGGTCACCAACGCCACCGACGGCTGGACCAACATGCAGACCGCCTTCAAGTCCGGGGAGGTCGCGATGATGATCAACGGCCCCTGGGCGGTGGAGGACAGCTACGCCGGCGACCAGTTCAAGGACAAGGCCAACCTCGGCGTCGCCCCCGTCCCGGCCGGCTCCGTCAAGGCCGGCGCCCCGCAGGGCGGCCACGACCTCGCCGTCTACGCCGGCTCCAAGAACACCGCCGCCGCGCACGCCTTCGTGGAGTACATGACCTCCCAGGACGTCCAGGTGCGGTCCGCCAAGGAGCTGAGCCTGCTCCCGACGCGCACCGCCGCCTACGACCAGCCGGACGTCAAGGCCAGCGAGATGGTCCAGTTCTTCAAGCCGGCCGTCGACCAGTCCGTCCAGCGCGCCTGGATCCCGGAGAACGGCTCCCTCTTCGAGCCGCTGAAGGTCGAGTACACCAAGGCCGTCACCGGGGCGTCGAGCCCCGAGGACGCGGCCAAGGCGGCCGGCGTCGAGTTCCGCAAGATCCTCAAGGGCTGGAAGTAGTACGCACGATGGCTGCTGACACCAGCCGGTCGGTGACCGGGGCCGCGGCCGGCGAGACGACCCTCGCCGGCCGGGGCCCCGGCCCCGGCCGTACGACCGCCAAGAGCGACGCGCCCGCCGCCGCGAGCCCGCGCGGCGGGTTCCGCCGCGCCCTCGCCACGCACTGGTACGCCTGGACGATGGTCGCCCCGGTCGTCCTCGTCCTCGGCGTCATCGTCGGCTGGCCGCTCGTCCGCGGCGTCTACCTGTCGCTGACCGACGCCAGCGAGCGCAACGTCGCCCGGACGATCGGCGTGCGCCACATCGAGGCCACGTACGAGTTCGTCGGGCTCGACAACTACGCGGCCGTCCTCGGCGATCCCGTCTTCTGGCAGCGGCTGGTGTGGACGGTGGTGTGGACGGTCGTCTGCGTCTGCGTCACCTTCGCCCTCGGCCTCGCCCTGGCCACGATGCTCAACCGGCGGTTCCGGGGCCGCGCCGCCTACCGGATGGCGCTGATCCTGCCCTGGGCCGTGCCCGGCTTCGTCTCCGTCTTCGCCTGGCGGTTCCTCTTCAACCGCGACAACGGCATCCTCAACAAGGTCCTCGACGGCGGGGGCATCTCCGCCGTGCCGTGGCTGGACGACCCGACCTGGGCCAAGCTCTCCGTCATCGCCGTCAACGTCTGGCTCGGCGTGCCCTTCATGATGGTCGCCCTGCTCGGCGGGCTCCAGTCGATCCCCGGCGAGCTGTACGAGGCCGCCGAGATGGACGGCGCCGGGCCGTGGCAGCGGTTCCGGCACATCACCCTGCCCGGGCTGCGCGCCGTCAGCATGACGGTGGTCCTGCTCTCCACCATCTGGACCTTCAACATGTTCCCGGTGATCTTCCTGCTCACGCGGGGCGGCCCGGGCGACTCCACCGAGATCCTCGTGACCCAGGCCTTCCGCCAGGCCTTCATCGCCAGCCCGCGCGACTTCGCCGGCTCCGCGACCTGGGGCGTGCTGATCCTCGGCCTGCTCATGATCTTCGCGCTGGTCTACCGGCGCTCGCTGCGCAAGCAGGGAGAGGTGTGGTGACCACCGTGTCCACGACCGAAGCCAGGCCCAAGGGAGTCCGGCCGCGCGGTGCGCGGTCGCCGCTCGCCTCCTTCGGGCTGCACGCCACGCTCCTCGCCGCGTCCGTGATCGCCGTCTTCCCGGTGCTGTGGATCCTGCTGACCTCGCTGAAGCCCGCGAAGTACGCGATCAGCACGGACTTCGTCAAGGAGCCGTCGCTGGACAACTACTCCTACCTGCTGGAGTCCAGCCACTTCATGAGCTGGTTCGGGAACTCCGTGCTGGTGGCGGGCGTCACGACGGTGCTCGGCGTGTTCATCGCCGCCACCACCGGCTACGCCGTCAGCCGGTTCAGGTTCCCCGGCATGAAGCCGCTGATGTGGACCCTGCTGATCACGCAGATGTTCCCGATGGCCATCCTCATCGTCCCGCTCTACAACATGATGGGGGAGTTCGGGCTGCTGAACCAGCCGCTCGGCCTGATCATCACGTACCTCACCATCGCCGTGCCGTTCTGCGCGTGGATGATGAAGGGCTTCTTCGACACCATCCCGGTCGAGATCGACGAATCCGGCCGGGTCGACGGGCTCAACCCCTTCGGCACCTTCTGGCGCCTGATCCTCCCGCTCGCCAAGCCCGGCCTCGCCGTCACCGGCTTCTACGCCTTCATCACCGCGTGGGGCGAGGTCGCGTACGCGTCGGCCTTCATGGTCGGCGAGGAGAACCTCACCCTCGCGGGCGGGCTGCAGACCTTCGTCACGCAGTACACGTCCAACTGGGGTGCGATGAGCGCGGCTTCCGTGCTGATCGCCATCCCGGCGGCCGTCTTCTTCCTGTTCGCCCAGCGTCACCTCGTCGCCGGCATGACGGCGGGCGCCACCAAGGGGTGACCACCCCGCGCTCCGCACCGTGTCGCACCGGCCCGATCTCTCCAAGGACACCATGACCCAGCACCTCGCCGACGCTCTCCCCACCCCGACCGGGACCCGGTCCGGCTGGTGGAGAGACGCGGTGATCTACCAGGTCTATCCGCGCAGCTTCGCCGACTCCAACGGGGACGGCATGGGGGACCTGGCGGGCATCCGCGGCAGACTGCCCTACCTCAAGGAGCTCGGCGTCGACGCCGTCTGGCTGAGCCCCTTCTACGCCTCCCCGCAGGCCGACGCCGGCTACGACGTGGCCGACTACCGGGCCATCGACCCGATGTTCGGCACCCTGCACGACGCCGACGCCGTCATCCGCGAGGCCCATCGGCTGGGCCTGCGCATCATCGTCGACCTCGTCCCCAACCACTGCTCCGACCAGCACGAATGGTTCAAGCAGGCACTGCGGGAGGGCCCCGGGACCCCGCTGCGCGAGCGCTTCCACTTCCGCCCGGGGAAGGGCGAGTCGGGCGAGCGGCCGCCGAACGACTGGGAGTCCATCTTCGGCGGGCCGGCGTGGACGCGGGCCGAGGACGGGGAGTGGTACCTGCACCTCTTCGCGCCCGAGCAGCCCGACTTCAACTGGGAACACCCGGCGGTCCAGGACGAGTTCCGGTCCGTGCTCAGGTTCTGGCTGGACCTGGGGGTGGACGGGTTCCGGATCGACGTCGCGCACGGGCTGGTCAAGGCGGCCGGTCTGCCCGACCTGGGGCGGGACGAGCAGCTCAAGCTGCTGGGGAACCAGGTGCTGCCCTTCTTCGACCAGGACGGGGTCCACGAGATCTACCGCTCGTGGCGCAAGGTGCTCGACGAGTACGCGGGCGAGCGGATCGGGGTCGCGGAGGCGTGGGCGCCGAGCGTGGCCCGGACCGCGCTGTACGTGCGGAGCGACGAGCTGCACCAGGCGTTCAACTTCCACTACCTGACGACGGGGTGGGACGCCGCCGCGCTGCGGGCCGCCGTCGACGAGTCGCTGGACGCCATGCGGCCCGTGGGGGCGCCGACCACCTGGGTGCTGTCCAACCACGACGTGGTCCGGCACCGGACGCGGTTCGGCAGCCTGGCGCGGGCGCGGGCGGCCGTGCTGCTGATGCTGGCGCTGCCCGGGTCGGCGTACGTGTACCAGGGGGAGGAGCTCGGGCTGCCGGAGGTCGTCGACCTGCCGGACGAGGTGCGCCAGGATCCGTCCTTCTTCAAGGCGAACGGGCAGGACGGGCTGCGCGACGGGTGCCGGGTGCCGATCCCGTGGTCGGGGGACGCCGCCCCGTACGGCTTCGGGGAGGGCGGCAGCTGGCTGCCGCAGCCGGCGGAGTGGGCCGCGCTGAGCGTGGAGGCGCAGACCGGTGACGCCGGGTCGACGCTGGAGCTCTACCGTGCGGCGCTGCGGATCCGGCGGGAGCACGCGGATCTGGGTGCGGGGGACGCGGTGGAGTGGCTGGAGGGGCCCGAGGGGGTTCTTTCGTTCCGGCGGGGGGCGTTCGTCTGCACCGTCAACACCACGGGGGAGGACGTGCGGATAGCGGGGGTGGGTGGTTCCGTGCTGCTGGCCAGTGGTGAGCTGGGGGCCGATCCCGCGGTGCTGCCCGCCGACACCACGGTGTGGTGGCAGGGGTGAGTTCCCCGTTGCGGCTGACGGACATCGCCTCGCAGGCCCAGGTCAGCGAGGCGACCGTCAGCCGTGTGCTCAACGGCAAGGCGGGCGTGGCGGCCGGCACCCGGCACCGGGTGCTGGCCGCCATGGACCTGCTGGGTTATGAGCGGCCCATGCGGCTGAAGCGGCGGAGCAACGGGCTGGTGGGGTTGATCATCCCGGAGCTGACCAACCCGATCTTTCCGGCGTTCGCGCAGGTCATCGAGCAGGCCCTGGCCGGGCACGGGTATACGCCCGTGCTGTGCACGCAGACGCCGGGCGGGGCGACCGAGGACGAACTGGTCGAGCAGCTGGAGGAACGGGGGGTCACCGGGATCGTCTTCCTGTCCGGGCTGCACGCCGATGCGAGCTCCGATCCGGCGCGGTACCAGCGGCTGGCGGCGCGCGGGGTCCCGTTCGTGATGGTCAACGGCTTCAACGAGCACGTCCAGGCCCCGTTCGTCTCCCCGGACGACCGGGCCGCTGCGGAGATGGCCGTACGGCACCTGGAGGAGCTGGGGCACCGCAGGATCGGGCTGGCCATCGGGCCCACGCGGTACGTGCCGTCGGCGCGCAAGGAGCAGGGGTTCCTGGCCGCCCGGCCGGGGGCGGATGCGGAAGGGCTGGTCCAGCGCACCCTGTTCACGGTGGAAGGGGGCCACGCGGCGGGCATCGCCCTGCTGGAGCGGGGGTGCACGGGCGTGGTGTGCGCGAGCGACATGATGGCGCTGGGCGTCGTACGGGCCGCCCGGGAGCGGGGGCTGCGGGTGCCGGAGGACGTCTCGGTGGTGGGGTTCGACGACTCCCCGCTGATCGCCTTCACCGACCCGCCGCTGACGACGGTCCGCCAGCCGGTCCGCGCGATGGCCACGGCGGCGGTGGGGGCGCTGCTGGAGGCGGTGGCGGGGACGCCGGTCCAGCGGACGGAGTACGTGTTCCAGCCGGAGCTGGTGGTCCGGGGGTCCACGGGGCCGGGGTAGGGGGGCTCGCGGTGCGGGCCCGTTGTCACGCGCCCTCGCGGCGCGGGCCCGCCATCTCCCCCTCGACGGGCAGGGGCTGAGCGGTGTTTGCCCACCCGCCTCCCCGGGTGCGGGCCGGTGGGTGGGGGGCCGGGTTTCGGCGGGGCGGCCTCAGGGATGTCTTGGGGGTTTCCCGTCAGTCCCACTGTCCTTCCGGTTCGGGCCGGCCTGTCAAGGGCGCTCCTTCGTCGCGTCGCTTCGCGATGGCCTGCGGCCACCCTTGACAGCCCGACCCGCCCCGGAAAGACAAGGACTGTCGGGAAACCCCCAAAGGAACGGGACGGACGTACGGCAGGCATGCGGCTCCCTCAGCGATGAGCCGGGCGGTCGGGGGCCGGCAGACCGGCATGCGGCCCCCATCAGCCGCAAGCGGGGCCGACGTCCGCGTCAGATCGCTACGCGCTTCTCCCGTCTCGGCGGCTGCCGGCCGTCCGGGGATGGTCATAGGCGGGCTGGACGTTCGCGACGGCGGTCGTGAACTCGCGGCCCGAGGCGTTGCGGATGTACGCCAGTTCCGTCCAGTGCTCGTAGTCGATGTCGTCCGAGACGTTCTCGTTGATCACGGCCATCAGCACACCCTCCACACCGGAGGCGATGTCACGGACCCGGCGGCGGAGGAGGCGGTGCGGGACGTACTCGTACTGCTCACTCATCCGGCGCTCCCTCGAAGACGTCGAGGAATCGCCGCCAGCCGGGGTGGGCTCGGGTGAGCAGGTCGGTGCCGGCTGTGTCTATGACCGTCACACGGGTCGGCGGGTTGTCCGAGGTTCCGGGGTGGAGTGCCTCGGGGGCACAGCTGTGTGCGACGTGGCTGGTCACAGGCCACTCCCTGCCGTTGTCAGCGGATGAGGTGACCAGGGTGGGGGTGCGGGAAGGCCCCGACTGACACGCGTTGGTGATAGTCGGGGCCAGGGCCTTACGGGGTGCTGTCAGACGCCGAGCCAAGTGCCGTAGGAGAGGAAGTTGTCGGGCAGCTGGCGGCGGGCGGCTTCCAGGCCGGTGTAGGTGTCTCTCACCGTCTGGTGGTAGCGGGCCTGCTGCGGGGCGGCCTTCCGGGCGCGGAGGAGGTGGTCGAACGACGTGTCCAGGTCGCCGGTCCACAGGTGCGCCCGCGCGAGCTCCGCGTAGTGGTGGGCCTTTCTCGACTTGGGCCAGTCCTGCGGGATCTCGACGCCGCGTCCGGTGCGCGCGGCCTCCCCGTACTCGTCCAGCTCGGCCAGGACGCTCACCCGGTGGACCTTCACGTTCGTGGGGCCGAAGGACAGGTAGTGCACGGTGGGTGCTTCCCCTGTGTGGGCGGCGATCCGTTCGGCCTCGGACAGGTGGGTCTCGGCGGTCGCCCGGTCCTTCGAGCGGCCGGCCATGACCGACGCGCCGAGGTGCAGCTGGCCGGTGACGACCTCCCGCTCCTGGCCGGGGTCGGCCTGCTCCAGCAGGCTCAGGCCGAGGGCGGTGAGGCGCTGGCCCGTGCGGTACTGGCCGTCGCGGAGGTAGGTGAGGGCGCGCATGTAGCGGTAGATGCCGCCGAGGGCGGCGCTGGAGGCGCGTTCGGCGGCCCAGTCCATGCGGGCCAGCGCGATGGTCGCCAGGTCGCCGTAGCCCAGCTTGGTCGCGATGTCGTAGGCGGTCCGGTAGGTGCTGGCCAGCAGGAGCCAGCGTTCGTGTCCGGGTGCAGCGTGGGCGGAAGTGGTGGCCTCCAGGATGAGGCCGGGAACGGCTGCGGCTGCCTGCTTGATCTCCCCGGCGCGGACGGCGACGAGGAGCGATTCGGCGTCGGCGGTCAGGAGTTGATGGGGCCGGGGGCTGATCTCCGGGTCGGCGCCGAGGTCGTAGACGTCCAGGGCCTCGCGGATCGGCTGGACGAGGACGTCCAGTTGGTCTTCGCGGAGTTCGGCGGTATAGGGCTGGCCGAGGACCGTGGCGACGTCGACGCGGAGGGCGCGGGCCACCTGGGCGATGACGTACGGGGAGGCCGGCTTCACACCCTGCTCCGCCTTCGTCAGGGTGGAGTAGGGGACTTGGGAGAGATCGGAGAGGGCCTTCTGGGTGAGGCCGTGCTGCAGGCGGAGGCGCTTGATGCGGGCGCCGGTGTGGTCGTGCGGGAGAGCGTGCATGCTGTTGCTCCGTTCTGACTCGACACCGGAAACAGTAGCCGGGTGTGACGTTCTCCTTTCGGGTCAGGAAGGGGTAGCGCAGGTGGTGTTGGGGTGCCCTGTGAGTCAGGAGACAAGACCCAGGCGGGCTGCCAGGTCGGAGGCTCGGCGGCGGCGGGAGGGGGACTTGGCTTCTGCTTCCTCCAGGATGATCCTGCGGGCGTAGCCGTTGTAGCGGACGGTGTCGGGGGCCGTTGCGTGTGCCTGGGCCAGGGTGGCCAGGGCTACGTCGGGTTGGGCGTCCAGGTGGTAGGCGCGGGCCTGTTCGATGCGGTGGCGGGGGCGGGAGGGGATGGTTTCCGATTCGGCGCGGGCGGACTGGCGGACGGATTCGCCGCCCGCGTGGAGTTCCACCGCCACCGTGACCGCGTGGGCGGCGATGACCGCCCGGGAGAAGCTCGTGACCGGGTGGAAGTAGGTGCGGGGGAGGGTTTCCGCCAGGAGGCGGGCCTGGTCCCAGTGGTGCCATGCGGTGCCGGTCTCGCCGCGCCGGGCCGCCGTGAGGCCCGCCTCGACGGTGAGTGCGCCGGCCACGGCCCGTACGTCCTTGGTGGCGTCGGGCAGGAGGGGGGTGAGGTAGCGGAGGGTTTCGTGGGTCACGGCGTCAGCGGCCTCGTAGTGGGCGCTGTCGCGGTGGGCCTGGGTGGTGAGCCAGGCCGCGAGGCCGATGGCGTGGGGGTCCTCGGAGTCCTGGGCTGCCGTCATGCCGCGTTCGGCCACCCGCCAGACCAGGGGGGCGTCGGGTTGGTACGCGCAGAAGAACTGGGCCAGGAAGTAGGCCTCTGCCAGCAGGGACTGGGCCGTCCTACGGGTGGCGGCCGTCCTCGCCTGGAGGGCGGAGGCTTGTGCGTCCCGGATCAGGCCGGGGAGCAAGGCGCCCACGACCTCGCGGTGGTCGGGGGACGCGTGGCGGACCGTCCAGGCGCGGGTCAGGCGGGCGGTGAGATGGGCGGCCGGGGGTGCCTCGTGGCCGGGGTTCAGGGAGTCGAGGGCCTGGCGTACCTCGGCGAGCCGGGGGTGGGGCGGGCCCGTGAGGAGCGCCGGGTGGAGGGGTGGATCTGAGTGCGGGTCAGGGGTTGGTTCGTGCGGCATGCGGGATCGCCCCTTCCTTATGGCTCGGCACCGGCAGGTGGTGCTCGGGTAACTGCCTTGCGGCGCAACCGGAATGGGGGGTTTTCGTTCGTTGAGCGGTGCTTCGGGGTCGCTCAACGGACAACGGCAGGTCAAATCCTTGTTGCGTACCTGTCACTTCGGCCAATCTCCTGGCACTCTCTCAGCCAGTCCCCCCACGGCTATCAAGGAGTGACCTTCCCCATGTCCTCATTCCGCACCCCCCGCACGATGCGCGCCGCCGCGATCGTCGCCTCCGCGGCCATGGTCGCCATCGCCGTCCAGACCGGTTCCGCCAGTGCGTCCGCAGAGCGGGAGGCCGGGGCCACCGCGCTCACGCTGTCCTCCGGGGCGCGTGCCCAGGCGATCGGTGAGGCGCAGAACGCGGCCGCCGGTACCGCCCGTGCCATCGGGCTGGGCGGCGACGAGGCCCTCGTGGCCCGTGACGTCGTCAAGGACGCCGACGGCACGGTCCACACCCGCTACGAGCGCACCTACGCCGGGCTGCCCGTCCTCGGCGGTGACCTCGTCGTCCACCAGAAGAAGGACGGCAGCCGAAAGACCGACAAGGCCGTCGAGGCGAAGATAGCCCCGGCCGGGGCGCGTTCGAGCCTGCGGGCGCCCGCCGGTGCGCGGCAGGTCGTGTGGGCCGCGACCGGCAAGCCGGTCTTCGCCTACGAGGCCGTCGTCAGGGGTACGCAGGCCGACGGGACCCCGAGCGAGCGGCACGTCGTGACGGATGCCGCGACCGGTGCCGAGCTGTACTCGTACGAGGCCATCGACACTGGTGTCGGGACCAGTGAGTACTCCGGTTCCGTCACCCTCGGCACCGCGCCGAGCGGTTCGGTGTACAGCCTCACCGACACCGCGCGCGGTGGTCACAAGACGTATGACCTGAACGGCGGCACGTCCTCCGGTACGGGGACGCTGTTCACCGACGCCGACGACAAGTGGGGCGACGGCACCCCGTCCAACCGCCAGACGGCGGCGGTCGACGCGCACTACGGCGCGGCCGTGACCTGGGACTTCTACAAGTCGGAGCTCGGCCGCAACGGCATCGCCGGTGACGGCAAGGCCGCCTACTCCCGCGTCCACTACGGCAATGCGTATGTCAACGCGTTCTGGGACGACAGCTGCTTCTGCATGACCTACGGCGACGGCCAGAACAACCAGAAGCCGCTGACCGCGCTGGACGTGGCCGGTCACGAGATGAGCCACGGTCTCACGGCCGCCACCGCCAAGCTCAACTACAGCCGCGAGTCCGGTGGGCTCAACGAGGCCACCAGTGACATCTTCGGGACCTCGGTGGAGTTCTTCGCCAACAACCCCTCCGACCCGGGCGACTACCTGATCGGCGAGAAGATCGACATCCGGGGCGACGGCAAGCCGCTGCGCTACATGGACAAGCCGAGCAAGGACGGCGCCTCCGCCGACTACTGGTCCAAGACCGTGGGCCGGCTCGACGTGCACAACTCGTCGGGTGTCGCCAACCACTTCTTCTACCTGCTGTCCGAGGGCAGCGGGGCGAAGACCGTGAACGGTGTGGCGTACAACTCGCCCACGTACGACGGCTCCACCGTCGCGGGCATCGGCCGGACCAAGGCGTACAAGATCTGGTACAAGGCCCTCTCGACCTACATGACCTCGACCACCGACTACGCGGGCGCCCGTACGGCGACCCTCAAGGCGACGGCCGACCTGTACGGCTCGACGGGCGTGGAGTACCAGCAGGTGGCGGCCGCCTGGAAGGCCGTGAACGTCAAGTAGCGCATCGCTGAACGGGTGTGGGGGAGGGGGTGCGGCGAACCGCACCCCCACCTTTTTGCGTAGGAGCACGGCATCGACCCCGGACGGGCCGCCGGACGCCGGGCGGCTCGTCGGGCGGCAGTGTCAGTTGCAGGTGTTCAGGCTCTCGATGAGCTTGGCCTTCTACGACGCTGTGATGCTCAACTTGTAGAGGCTCTTGATGTGCGTCCGGTCTCTGGAGTACGTGCACCATTGAAGTGCTCTCCTGGCTGCAGCCGGGAGATTCCTGCTTACCTTGCGGCAGCTGGCTTGACGCGTTTGGTGCGCCTGACGACTGCCCTTCCGGCAGCCGGGATGAGCGCGAGGCCCATCCGGTAGAGGTGCAAGACGTTCAGCGCTGCGTTGTGGTCGGCGTTGCCCGACCAGCCGCAGTCCGGGTTCTTGCAGACGAACACAGCCTGGGACTCCCGGCTGCCGGGAGTGGTGCGGCCACAGGCGGAGCAGCGCAAGGAGGTGCCGGGGGCGGGGACCTTGACCAACGTGCCGCCGTGCTGGACGGTCTTGTACGCCAGCATGGTGATCGTCCGTCCCCACGCCTCCCCGCTGATGGAGCGGTTCAGCCCAGCCTTCTGGGCGACGTTCGTGCCCGGCACTTCGATGGTTCCCCTGGCGGACTTGACCATGTTCGTGATGGTGAGTGCTTCGACCACGATCGTGCCGTATGTGCGGGCGATGGTGGTGGTCGTCTGGTGCTGCCAGTCCAGGGCGCGGCGCTTGGCTTTCGCGCGGAGTCCTGCGATCTGGTCGTAGATGCGGTGCAGCCGACGGCTGGTGGGCTCGCCGGGCTTGCGGTGGCGCTTGCGCTGCGCGGCGCGCTGCTCCAGGTGCAGGAGCTTGGCCCTCTCCTTGTCAGTCAGCCATTCGCCGTGCTCGTACGTTTCGCCATCCGAGAGGGCGATGGGTACGGTGACGCCCACGTCGATGCCGATGTCCGGCCCCTGGTGGGGTTTGGACTTGCGCTGAAGGGTGTGGATGCGGAAGGCGATGTGCCAGCCGAGCGCGTCCTTGATCAGCCGGGCCCCGGTGATCCGATTCGTTGCGTTTGCCTGCTTTCCCACGGGCAGGTCCTTGGTCCACCGGAACCGGACACGGCCCACCTTGGGAATGTTGACCTGCCCCCAGCGGCGGTGCGCGCGGGTGATGTTCAGGTCGCGGCCCTGCGGGATGTCCACGGACATCACCGTGCGCAGGCGGCCCTTGAAGTTCGGGGCGGCGGCGCGGCCGTCCCAGCAGTTCTTCCACGCCTGGAAGTAGGTCTTGAGTACCGCTTGTGCGGCCTGGGCAGGAAGGACTGCCAGGAAGTCGATGTCCTGGCGGGCCTGCCGGATTGCGGCGTCAGCGTGTGCGAGAGTTCGCCTTTCCTTCGGCATTATCTGCCACCAGGCGTGCAGCAGGTTCCACAGGGTGCGGGCCGCGTGTGCCTGGTCAGCGGTCTTGACCACTTGGGTAGGTGACAGGGCAAGCCGGGCACGGTGCCCGAACTGCCGCTTGACCAGGCTGTCTTGACTCACAATCGAAAGCCTAGCGTTGGTTCATGTCACCGCGCTGGAACTCGTATCCCGATGTCAGAAGCGGTCGCCATGTGTCCACAACCTGCACGTTCATTTGGTTTCGTCACCAAGTGCAGGCGGAAGGTGTTCACTGGCGCCATACCGACCCGCATCGAAGGATCACGCGGTTGGGCTGCGCCGACTTTGAGACGGTCGTGTCGTCGTACTCGCTGTACCAGGTGCCGGTGCCGGTGCCGGTGCGGCAGGCCGAGTCCTGGGTCACCTCCCGTCCGTCGCGGGAGAGGACGACCTCGCGGGTGTCGCACTCCCCGTACTGCTTGGCCCAGTGCGGGAACATCGCCCGGCTGTAGCCCGCCATCGAATGCGGGACCTCGACCGTGAGCCGGTCGACCTCGGCGCGGACGATGTCGGCCGGCGGGGGCTCGGGGAAGACCCGGCGGTGGAGGGACGGGGCGGCGGCCGCCGGGGGAGCGGCCGCGCCGTGGGCCGGGGTGGGGGCGAGGGCGGGGAGGGCGGCGAGGGCGAGGGCGGGCAGGCCGCGTGCCATCAGGTGTCTGATCACCTCACGGGGTGTAGCGGGAACGGGATGGCCGGGGGCGGTGGCCGGGCCGTCGGCTAGGCCGCCTGGACCGTCGGGTTCACCTGCAAAAACGGCACTGCGCGCGCTCGGGTGTTCGGCTTGGGCAGGTATGTCGGAAACAATTCTGCAATCTCTTGCGCAAAGTCTTGCAACACTCCTGGCCTCCCCCTACGGTCGCGTGCAACCCCCCACACCTTCCCGCCAGGAGGTCCCCCCCATGGCCAGATCCGTATCCGCGCGCGCCGGCAGAGCCGGGCTCGCGGTGGTCGCGCTCGCCGCCGCCTCCCTCACCGTGCAGGCGCCGCAGGCGCAGGCCGCGCCGCCCGGGGAGCGGGACGTCACCGCCGTGCTCTTCGAGTGGCGGTTCGACTCCGTCGCCAAGGCGTGCACCGACAGCCTCGGGCCCGCCGGGTACGGGTACGTCCAGGTCTCGCCGCCGCAGGAGCACATCCAGGGGCCCCAGTGGTGGACCTCGTACCAGCCCGTCAGCTACAAGATCGCCGGGCGGCTCGGGGACCGGGCCGCCTTCAAGCGGATGGTCGACACCTGCCACACCGCCGGGGTCAAGGTCGTCGCCGACTCCGTCGTCAACCACATGGCCGCCGGTGACGGAGTCGGCACCGGCGGGTCCCCGTACACGAAGTACGACTACCCGGGCGTCTACTCCGGCGCCGACATGGACGACTGCCGGGCGACCGTCTCCAACTACCAGGACCGGGCGAACGTCCAGAACTGCGAGCTCGTCCAGCTCGCCGACCTCGACACCGGCGAGGAGTACGTACGCGGCCGGATCGCCGCCTACCTCAACGACCTGCTCTCCCTGGGCGTCGACGGCTTCCGGATCGACGCCGCCAAGCACATGCCGGCCGCCGACCTGGCGAACATCAAGTCCCGGCTCGCCGATCCGAACGCCTACTGGAAGCAGGAGGCGATATACGGGGCCGGTGAGGCCGTGCAGCCCAGCGAGTACCTCGGCAACGGGGACGTGCAGGAGTTCCGGTACGCCCGCGACCTGAAGCGGGTGTTCCAGGGGGAGAAGCTCGCCTACCTGAAGAACTTCGGCGAGGGGTGGGGGTACATGCCCTCCGGCCAGGCCGGAGTCTTCGTCGACAACCACGACACCGAGCGCGTCGGCGACACCCTCACCTACAAGGACGGCGCGAACTACACCCTCGCCTCCGTCTTCATGCTGGCCTGGCCCTACGGCTCACCCGACGTCCACTCCGGCTACGAGTGGACCGACAAGGATGCGGGACCGCCCAACGGAGGCACCGTCAACGCCTGTTACGCCGACGGATGGAAGTGCCAGCACGCCTGGCCCGAGATCTCCTCCATGGTGGCGTTCCGCAACACCGCCCGGGGCCAGGGCGTCACCGACTGGTGGGACAACGGCGGCAACCAGATCGCCTTCGGACGCGGGACCAAGGCGTACGTGGCCCTCAACCACGAATCCGGCACCCTGACCAGGACCTTCCAGACCTCGCTGCCCGCCGGGAACTACTGCGACGTGCAGAGCGGTCGTGCCGTGACCGTCGACTCCGGCGGCCGGTTCACCGCCACGCTCGCCCCTCAGACCGCCCTCGCCCTGCACACCGGCGCCCGCACCTGCACCGGGAGCCCCTCCGCCCCCGCCGGGGCCTCCTTCGCCGTCAACGCCACCACCGTCCCCGGCCAGGACGTCTACGTCACCGGCGACCGCGCGGAGCTCGGCGGCTGGAACACCGGCGCCGCCCTCAAGCTCGACCCCGCCGCCTACCCCGTGTGGAAGCTGGACGTCACCCTCCCCGCCGGGACCGCCTTCTCCTACAAGTACGTCCGCAAGGACGCCTCCGGCACCGTCACCTGGGAGAGCGGGGCCAACCGCGCCGCCACCGTCCCGGCCAACGGCAAGGTCACCCTGACCGACACCTGGCGCAACTGACCCCGCGCCCTCCGACCAGGGCCGCCCGGCACCCCTGACCCTGCCGCGCCGGGCGGCCCTCACCTCCCCGAGGAGAGACCCCCTTGACACGCCCCGCAGCGGGACTCGCCGCCGCCGCCCTGGCCGTGGCCCTCCTGCCGGCCCTGCCGCACAGCGCGGCCGCCGCCACGCCACCGGCCCCGCCCTCGGACGCGAAGCTCGCCGCCGAGCCCGCCCGCCACGACCTGACCCGCGAGCAGTTCTACTTCGTGCTCCCGGACCGCTTCGCGAACGGCGACCCGCGCAACGACACCGGCGGACTGACCGGCACCCGCCTCCAGACCGGCCTGGACCCCTCCGACAAGGGCTTCTACCAGGGCGGGGACCTCAAGGGGATCACCGACCGGCTCGACTACATCAAGGGGCTCGGCACCACCGCCATCTGGCTGGCGCCGATCTTCAAGAACCAGCCCGTGCAAGGGGAGGGGCCCAACGCCTCGGCCGGCTACCACGGTTACTGGATCACCGACTTCACCCAGGTCGACCCGCACTTCGGCACCAACGCCGACCTCGCCCGCCTGATCGACAAGGCGCACGGCAAGGGGATGAAGGTCTTCTTCGACGTCATCACCAACCACACCGCCGACGTCGTCGACTACAAGGAGGGCTCCCACGACTACCTGTCGAAGGGTGCCTTCCCCTACCTGACGAAGGACGGCGTCCCCTTCGACGACAGTGAATACGCCGACGGGAAGAAGAAGTTCCCCGCCGTCGACCCCGCCCGCACCTTCCCCCGCACGCCCACCGTCCCCGCCGCCAAGAAGGACCTCAAGTCCCCGGCCTGGCTCAACGACCCGGCGATGTACCACAACCGCGGCGACTCCACCTTCGCCGGGGAATCAGCGGAACAGGGGGACTTCGCCGGGCTCGACGACCTGTGGACCGAGCGTCCCGAGGTCGTCAGCGGCATGGAGAAGATCTACGAGAAGTGGGTCCGCGACTTCGACGTCGACGGCTTCCGCATCGACACCGTCAAGCACGTGGACATGGACTTCTGGACCCAGTGGGCCACCGCCCTGGACCAGTACGCGGCCAAGCGCGGCCGCAAGGACTTCTTCATGTTCGGCGAGGTCTACTCCGCCGACACCGCCGTCACCTCCCCCTACGTCACCCGCGGCCGCCTCGACGCCACCCTCGACTTCCCGCTCCAGGACGCGATCCGCGCCTACGCCTCCCAGGGCGCACCCGCCGGGCGCCTCGCCTCCGTCCTCGGTGACGACTACCGGTACACCACCGACAAGGCCAACGCCTACGAGCAGGTGACCTTCCTCGGCAACCACGACATGGGCCGCTTCGGCAGCTTCCTGAAGCAGGACCGCCCCGGCGCCGCCGAGCCCGAGCTGCTGGACCGCTACCGGCTCGCCAACGAGCTGATGTTCCTCTCCCGCGGCAACCCGGTCGTGTACTCCGGCGACGAGCAGGGCTTCACCGGCTCCGGCGGTGACAAGGACGCCCGCCAGCCCCTCTTCGCCACCCGGATCGCCGACTACCTCGACGACGACGAACTGGGCACCGCCCGCACCGCCGCGAGCGACGCTTACGACATGGAGCACCCGCTCTACCAGCAGATCAGTGCTCTCTCGAAGCTGGTGAAGGCCAACCCGGCCCTGCGCGACGGCATCCAGAGCGAACGCCTCTCCGACGGCGCCGTCTACGCCTTCGCCCGCACCGACCCCGAGACCCGCACCGAGTACCTGGTCGCCGCCAACAACTCCGCCGAGCCGAGGACCGTCCGGCTCGACGCCCCCGCCGGCGCCCGCTACCGCACCCTCTACGGCGCCCCCGCCACCCCCGCCTCCCTCTACTCCACCGGCCTGACCACCGCCTCCACCGACGGCAAGCTCACCGTCACCGTCCCCGCCCTCTCCACCACCGTCCTGCGGGCCACCGCCCCCCTCCCCGCCCCCGCCACCGGCCCTTCCCTCACCCTCACACCCCCCGCCCCCGGCGCCACCGGCACCGTCGAGCTGTCCGCCGCCCCCTCGGGAGGCTCGCTCAACCGCGTCGTCTTCGCCGCCCAGACCGGCACCGGCCCCTGGAAGGTCCTCGGCTCCGCCGACCACGCCCCCTACAAGGTCACGCAGGTCATCGACCCCGCCACCACCGCCGGCACCCCCCTGCGCTACAAGGCCGTGGCCGTCGACTCCACCGGCCGCACCGCCTCCGCCCTCGCCGAGACCACCGCCGGGCGGACCCCGCCGCCCACACCCCCCACCGCCACCCAGCGGGACTACGCCGTCGTCCACTACAACCGCCCCGACGGGAACTACGCGGACTGGCGGCTGTACGCCTGGGGCGACCTCGCGGACGGCGAAGCGACGCCCTGGCCCGAGGGACACCCCTTCACCGGCCGCGACGCCTACGGCGCCTTCGCGTACGTCCGCCTCAAGCCCGGCGCCTCCACCCTCGGCTACCTCGTCATCGACAAGGACGGCACCAAGGACGTAGCCGCCGACCGCACCCTCGACCTGACCCGAACCGGCGAGGTCTGGCTGGAGCAGGGCAAGGAGGCCGCCCGCACCGACCGCCCCGCCTACCCGCCCCAGGACCAGACCAAGGCCGTCCTCCACTACCAGCGCCCCGACGGCGCCCACGACGGCTGGGGCCTGCACGTGTGGACCGGCGCCGCCACCCCCACCGACTGGTCCAAGCCCCTGCTCCCGGTCCGCACCGACTCCTACGGCGCCGTCTACGAGGTCCCCCTCGCCCCCGGCGCGACCAGCCTGAGCTACATCCTCCACAAGGGCGACGAGAAGGACCTCCCCGCCGACCAGTCCCTCGACCTCAAGGCCACCGGCCACGAGGTGTGGATGCTCGGCGGCCGCGAGAAGTACCTCCTCCCGCAGCCCGCCGGATCCGGCGCCGCCCTCGACCTCACCAAGGCCGAGGCCGTCTGGATCGACCGCGACACCCTCGCCTGGAACGCCCCCCAGGCCGCCGCCTCCGCCCAGCTCCTCGCCTCCCGCGACGGCCGCATCACCGCCGACGGCGGCGTCCTGCACGAATCCGGCGCCCAGTGGCTGCGCCTGACCCGCTCCACCCTCACCCCGGCCCAGAAGCAGAAGTTCCCGCACCTGGCCGCGTACACCGCCTTCACCGTCGACCCCCGCGACCGCGACCGGGTCCGCGAAGCCCTGCGCGGCCAGCTCGTCGCGAGCGCCCGCGCGGCGAACGGGGCCGTCCTCGCCGCCACCGGCGTCCAGCTCGCCGGAGTCCTCGACGACCTCTACGCCGGCCCCGCGAAGAACACCCCCCTCGGCCCCGTCTTCGCGGACGGCCGACCCACCCTCTCCGTCTGGGCCCCCACCGCCCAGCGGGTCGACCTCGAACTCGACGGCCGCACCGTCCCCATGCACCGCGACGACACCACCGGCGTCTGGTCGGTGCGCGGCGAGCGCTCCTGGACCGGCAAGCCCTACCGCTACGCCGTCACCGTCTGGGCCCCCAGCACCCGCCGACTCGTCCGCAACCTGGTCACCGACCCCTACTCCACCGCCCTGACCACCGACTCCGCCCGCAGCCTCGCCGTCGACCTGGCCGACCCGAAGCTCGCCCCGTCCGGCTGGAAGGACCTGCGCAAGCCCGCCCCCGTCCCCTTCACCAGCGCCCAGATCCAGGAACTCCACATCCGCGACTTCTCGATCGCGGACGCCACGAGCAAGCACCCCGGCCAGTACCTGGCCTTCACCGACACCGACTCCGCCGGCATGCGCCACCTGCGCGAACTCGCCGCCGCCGGAACCTCCTACGTCCACCTCCTCCCGGCCTTCGACTTCGGCAGCGTCCCCGAGGACCCGAAGACCCGCACCGCCCCCGCCTGCGACCTCAAGGCGTACGCCCCCGACTCCGAAGCCCAGCAGGCCTGCGTGACGGCCGCCGCCGCCAAGGACGGCTTCAACTGGGGCTACGACCCGCTGCACTACACCGTCCCCGAGGGCTCGTACGCGAGCGACCCGAACGGCACCGCCCGCACCGTCGAGTTCCGCAGGATGGTCCAGGCACTGAACGGCGCCGGGCTGCGCACCGTGATGGACGTGGTCTACAACCACACCGTCGCCTCCGGACAGGCCGACCAGTCCGTCCTCGACCGCATCGTCCCCGGCTACTACCAGCGCCTCCTCGCCGACGGCAGCGTCGCCACCTCCACCTGCTGCTCCAACACCGCCCCCGAGAACGCCATGATGGGCCGCCTCGTCGTGGACTCCGTGGTCACCTGGGCCCGGCAGTACAAGGTCGACGGCTTCCGCTTCGACCTCATGGGCCACCACCCGAAGGCCAACATCCTCGCCGTCCGCGAGGCCCTCGACGCGCTGACCGTCGCCAAGGACGGGGTCGACGGGAAGAAGGTCGTCCTCTACGGGGAGGGCTGGAACTTCGGCGAGGTCGCCGACGACGCCCGCTTCGTCCAGGCCACCCAGAAGAACATGGCCGGCACCGGCATCGCCACCTTCTCCGACCGCGCCCGCGACGCCGTCCGCGGCGGCGGCCCCTTCGACGAGGACCCCCGCGTCCAGGGCTTCGCCACCGGCCTGTTCACCGACCCCAACGGCTCCCCGGCCAACGGCACCCCCGACCAGCAGCGCGCCCGCCTCCTCCACGACCAGGACCTCCTCAAGGTCGGCCTGACCGGCAACCTGGCCCCGTACGCCTTCACCGACTCCACCGGCCGCCGCACCACGGGCGCCGGGCTGGACTACAACGGCGCCCCGGCCGGCTACGCGGCCGCCCCCGGCGACGCCCTCGCCTACGCCGACGCCCACGACAACGAAACCCTCTACGACGCCCTGGCCTACAAGCTCCCCGCCGGCACGCCCACCGCCGACCGGGCCCGGATGCAGGTCCTCGCGTTGGCCACGGCCGCCCTGTCCCAGGGCCCGGCCCTCTCCCAGGCGGGCAGCGACCTGCTCCGCTCGAAGTCCCTGGACCGCAACTCCTTCGACAGCGGCGACTGGTTCAACGCCCTGCACTGGGACTGCCGCACCGGCGACGGCTTCGGCCGGGGCCTGCCGCCCGCCGCCGACAACCGCGCCAAATGGCCCTACGCCAAGCCCCTGCTGACCGGCCCGGTCCCCGGCTGCGCGGACATCGACGGAGCCTCGGCCGCCTACCGCGACCTGCTGAGGATCCGTACGACCGAACCCGCCTTCGCCCTCACCACGGCCCGGCAGGTCCAGGACCGGCTGTCCTTCCCGCTGTCGGGGCCGGGCGAGACCCCGGGCGTCCTCACCATGGCCGTCGGCGACCTGGTGGTCGTCTTCAACGCCACCCCCACCGCCCAGGCCCAGCGGGTGTCCGCCCTCGCCGGCACCGGCTACGCCCTGCACCCGGTCCAGGCGGGCGGCGCCGATCCGGCCGTCAAGGCGTCCGCGTACGACCGGGCGACGGGGGAGTTCACCGTCCCGGCGCGCACGGTCGCGGTGTTCAAGCGCTCCTGACGCACCACCCCCGAGGGGGAGGTACCGGCCGCGGTCCGGTACCTCCCCCTCGGCGTATTCCCGCTCAGACCCAGATACGGACGGCTTCCATCCGCCGGGACTGCCCGGTCGTGCCCACGTACACCGGGTTCCCGTTCAGGGCGTTCAGCCAGCCGTAGTCCGCCACGTGCGCCTGCGCCGCCACGCTGCCGTTGCCGACCTGGAGGCCCAGGGCCTCCATCCGCCGGGACTGCCCGGTGGTGCCGACCGTCACCGCCTTGCCGTCGGCCGCGCACCGCCAGCCCTGCCAGCCGACGTCGGCCAGATGGGCGTCGGCACACACCCCGCCCGTCCCGCTGGTCGCCACGGTCAGGGCCTCCATCCGGCGGCTCTGCCCGGTGGTGCCGGCCACGGCGCCGTCGCACACCGCCGCCTGCCAGCCGACGTCCTGCACGTGCGCGGCGTAACAGACCACCCGCGCGGCCGGCGCGAACGCGTGCTGCCGGGCGGCCGCCGCCTCGACGTCGGCGACCACCGAGGCCGGGGCCTCGGCCACCGCCCCGCCGGCCCGGTTCGGCGCGGACGGCTGCGCCTGTGCCCCGGCCACCCCCGTGGCCCCCAGCACCCCCGCCAGCGCCAGCCCTAAGACGGCGCCCGCGGACCTCTTCATGGACATCCTCATGGTGTTCCCCTCCTGGTACCGACTGGTCGCGACCATCAGTACCGGCGGGCCGGGAACCCGGGCAACCGCTCCCCGCGCGGACGGCCGAGAGCCGCCCCGGCATGGCGTGCGCGGCGGGCTTGCGCGGCCCCGCGGCGCCGTGCCTCAGACGTCGAGGCGCCGCTCCAGGAGGATCACCCCGTACACCCGGCCGTCCTTGGCCTGCTTCGACGGGAACTCGCCCACCACCCGGTAGCCCGCGCCCCGGTAGTACGCCAGCAGCCGCGGGTTCGTGGACACGCAGTCCAGCCGCGCCCGCTCCCGCCCGGTCCGCGCGATCCGGTGCTCGGCGTGCTCCAGGATCCGCAGCCCGGCCCCGGGCGGGGCCGTCTCACGGTCCACCATCAGCCGGTGCACGTAGCCCGCGACCGGCGGCTGGACCCCCCACGCCTCCTCGTCGGACCACCACAGCTCGTACGCCCCGACGACCTGCCCGTCGGCGTCCGCCGCGAGCCACACCTCCCCGTCGCGCATCTTCCCCCGGAAGTGCGCGGCGTCCTTCTCGCCCGGCTTCCACTGGTCGATGCCCTGCTTGCGCATCCACCGGGCGGCCTGGTCGTACAGCTTCACCAGGATTCCGGCGTCCTTCTCCTCGGCCGCCCGGAACACGATCCCGTCGTCAATGATCACGCGGGCATTATCGCCAGCCGCGCCGCCCGGTCCCACCCGCCCCCACGGGCGGCCGTCAGGTCTCCTGTCCGCCCTCGCGCGGCCCGGGCACCAGCGCCGCCAGCCGCCCGACCAGCTCCCCGAACGGGCCGTCGGCCGGCTCGCCCGCCAGGATGCGGACGAGGATCCCCGCCATCTCCGCGTCGTACGCGGCGCTCACGGCGGCCAGCGCGGCGAAGTCGTGCACCAGCTGGAGCTCCAGCTCGGCCCGCGGGATCCGCCGCCCGTCCAGCCACAGCAGCGCCGTCGACTCGGCCAGCGACACCCAGGAGCGCACCACCAGCTCCAGCCGGGCGGGCGGTTCGGCGACGCCGATGTGCAGGAGGATCTGTTCGTACGCGGCCTGCCGCACCTCGTCGATCATCGCGTTGGCCCGGCTGCTGCCCGCCGCCGGACCGCCGCGCAGCAACGCCGAGAAACCGGGCCCGTGGTCGTCGACGAACGCGAAGTACCGGCCCATCACCCGCAGCAGCCGGGCCCCGAGCGGCCCCTCGTGCGGTTCGACGAACCGCTCGGCCAGCTCGTCGGCGGCCCGCCGCAGCGCGGCCTCGTACAGGCTCAGCTTGCCCGGGAAGTAGTGGTAGACGAGCGGCCGGGATATCCCGGCCGCCGCCGCGATCTCGTCGATCGACACGTCGTCGGGGGAGCGGTGGCTGAACAGCTCCAGGGCAACCCCGATCAGCTGCTGCCGCCGCTCCTCGACACCCATCCTGCGCCGCACCCCGGTCGTCATGGCGAACACCCTACTTCGAGGGCGGGCGCACCACTTGTTCAGAGGTCCAGGGTCAGCCGGTCCGACGCGGCGCGCGAGACGCACAGCAGCATCGAGTCCGCCCGCTCCTCGTCCGTCAGCAGCTCGTCGCGGTGGTCCACCGCACCCGCCAGCACCCGGTGCCGGCAGGTGCCGCAGAAGCCCTGCTCACAGGAGTACGGCGTGTCGGGCAGGACCCGGCGCACCGCGCTCAGCGCCGACTCCCCGGCCCCGACCTCCACCGCGCCCCCCGTGCGGGCGAGTTCGACGGTGAAGGGCCGGGCCGGGCCAGCCGCCGCCGCGCCGAACCGCTCCAGGTGCACCGCCGCGGGGTCGGGCGCCGCCGCCAGGACCGCGGCCGTCAGCGGCTCCGGCCCGCAGCAGTACACGAGCGTGCCCGGCCGGAGCGCGGCCAGCGGCGCCAGGTCGGGCAGGCCCGCCTCGTCCTGAGCGACGACCGTCACCCGGTCCCCGTAGGCGGCGAGTTCGGCCAGGAACGGCATCGAGGCCCGCGAACGCCCCCCGTAGAGCAGGGTCCAGTCCGCACCCGCCCGCGTCGCCGCACGCAGCATGGGCAGGACCGGGGTGATCCCGATGCCGCCCGCGACGAAGGCGTACGAGGGCGCGGGCAGCAGCTCGAAGCGGTTGCGCGGCGTCCGCACGTCCAGCTCGGCGCCCTCCACGAGCTGGGCGTGCGCCTCGCGCGAGCCCCCGCGGCCGTCCTCGACCAGCCGGACCGCGATCGTGTAGCGGCCGGTGTCGGCCGGGTCCCCGCACAGCGAGTACTGGCGCACCAGCCCCGACGGCAGCCGTACGTCCACGTGCGCGCCGGGGGTCCAGGCCGGCAGCTCGTCGGACTCCAGCACCAGCCGCAGCACCCCCTCGGCGGGCTCGGTGCGCGAGACGATCAGGGTGCGCAGCCAGCGGCGCGGGGAGTGGCCCGACACCGGGGTCTCCAGTGCGGGCAGCGGCCACAGGGGGGAACGGCCGATGCGCCTGCGCAGCGCCCGCCGGGTGAGGACGGCGGCCCCCGCCACCGCCGTGACGGCCAGCGCCCGCCTCACGGCCGCACCCCGCCGTTGGCGCCGGGGGAGGCGGCCAGGTAGGCCACGGCCTGGGCGGTGGAACCCTCCTGCGAGGGGTGGTAGGTCCGTGAGAGGTAGGTCGGGATCGACCGCACCATCGCTCCCGTGGACGGCAGGACCCCCTTCCGTCCGGCCCGGACGAACTGGCCGAGGGAGGCCTTGGCGCCGGGCCGCAGGGGGTCGTTCTCCATGAAGAAGCGGGCGCCGCGCTGCCACAGGAAGACCAGGGCGGCGAAGGCGGTGGCCCAGGTCCGGGCGCGGCGGCGGTAGTTGCCGTCGACGTGCATGAACAGGTCGAAGGCGACGGAGCGGTGCTCGACCTCCTCGGCGCCGTGCCAGCGCAGCAGGTCCAGCATCATCGGGTCGGCCCCGCGCCGGTCCAGCTCCTGCGCGTTGAGGACCCAGTCGCCGAGGAAGGCCGTGTAGTGCTCGATGGCGGCGATCATCGCGACCCGCTCCATCAGCCACCACCTGCGGGCCCGGCCGGGCGGCAGGGTGCGGTCGCCGAGGAGCTTCTCGAACAGCCAGTCGACCTGCGCGGTGTAGGGGGTCGGGTCGAGGCCGAGGCGCTTGAGGTGGGGGAGCACGTCGTCGTGCGCGGCGGCGTGCATGGCCTCCTGCCCGATGAACCCGACGACGTCCGCCCGCAGCCGCTCGTCCGTGATGTACGGGAGCACCTGCTTGTAGACGTGCACGAACCACCGCTCACCGGCGGGCAGCAGCAGGTGCAGCACGTTGATGGTGTGCCCGGCGAAGGGCTCGCCGGGCAGCCAGTGCAGCGGCGTGTCCTCCCAGGAGAAGGAGACGTTCCGCGCCTGGAGGTCTATGTGCTCCGACTCCACGGGGGCGGGCGCGAGCGGCGTATTAGACATGGCGTCAATGTACTGAGGGGTACGCCCGAGGAAAACCCCTCGGCACGGCCGAATCCAGGAGAGGCACGCCCCCGCCAGGGGCGCGGGGAACTGCGCGACCGGCCACGACGAGTCCGCAGCCGACCGACCACCCGAGCCCCCGAAACCTAGCGGAGCGCCCCCGCTGTGCTGCCGTCCGTCAGCTTCCCCGACAGGTCCACCTGCGCCCCCTCCGGCGCCTTCACCGCCAGCCGGTTGCCGTTCGCGGTGCCGTTCACCCCGCCGCCCGTCGCCGTCAGGGACGTGAACTGCGCGCTGCCCGCGGCCAGGACGTACCACTGCCCCGCCCGGGACTTCCACAGCACCCCGGCCAGCACCCTCGGCTCCCGGGCCCCGCACGCCGGCGAGCCCTCCGCCTTGGCCGCCTGCACGGCCAGCGCCGCCCCCGGCGCCAGGAACTGCACCTGGACCCGGTCCGCCGCCCCCTGCCAGGTCTCCGCCCGGCTGCACAGCCAGGTCGCCGCCCCGTCGCCCTCCGGCAACGGCTGCTTCGCGTACGTCCACGCGTTGACGGAGCGCACCCCGTGCGACCGCACCGACGGCAGCAGGCACGCCGTCTTCGACCACTCGCCGAGCTCCGCCGCCTCCGTCACGTCCCGCGCGGCACCCGGCGCGCCCGAGGTCAGCCGGGCCGGGGTCAGCTCGCCCAGGTCGGTGACCAGCCGGGTGGCCCCGTCGCCGGTCAGGGCCAGCGCGTTCCAGCCGGTGCACTGGCCGTTCGGTGCGGGCCCCAGCACCGGCGGGGTCAGCCCGTCCGGGGTGAGCTTCAGCGCGGTCGGCTGGTCACCGGGCTTGAGCAGGTCCCGTACGGCGGCGCCGGTGACCCACGGGGCCGCCAGATAGCGGACGTTGCCGTCGACCCGGCTGAGCACCAGGGCCGTCGCGGTGTCCGCCGTCGCTCCGTCGGTCCGCGCGAAGTCCAGGGCCGCGCCGGCCGTACCGTTGCGCGGCTCGGCGTACCGCACCACCCGCAGCCCGTCGTACAGCAGCACCACCACCGCCTGGTCGACGGTCCCCGCGAACAGCAGTTGCGGCGGCCCCATGGGCGGCCCCGACGGGGTGCCCGGGGTGGCCGAGACCACCACCGACGCGCCGGGGCGGGCCCACACGGCCAGCGCCCGCCGCAGCAGCTCGGTGTCCGCGGCCCGGTCGCCGCGCGCCGGCCACACGGAGTAGTCCGTACGGGAGGACGCCTTCCACGCCGTGGCCGCCACCCGCACCAGCTTCCCCGGGTCCAGGGCCTGCTGCGCCGCAGCGTTCTGCGCGTACAGCGGGGCGGCCGGCCCGTCCGCGCCCCAGCCGCCGCCCGGCAGCGCCAGCAGCGCCCCGCACACCGCGAGCGCGGCCGCCCCGGCCAGGCCCGCCCGGGCGAAGCGGCGCCGGCGCAGCAGGTCGGTGGGCCGGGCCTGGAGCACGCAGGGGTCGAACTCGGGGGAGGCGAACAGGGCGTCGTGCGCCGGGTCCCCGGACTCCGCGACGGCCGCCGCCGGATCGGCCACCCCGGCCTCCGACAGCACCCGCAGCACGTCCGGCTCCGCCAGCCCCTCCAGCGCCCGCAGCACGCACGCCGCCCGGCCGGGGCCGTTCAGGGTGGCCAGCCACTGGTCCAGCGCCAGCTCCTCGGCCCCGCCCGCGCGCGGGAACAGCCGCAGCCCCCATACCTGCGGGAGCAGCGCCGGAAGCTGCCCGCGCAGCGGGAGCGCCTTGAACGTCAGCGGGACCCCCGCCTCCAGGGCGGACCGCAGCACCCGCAGCCGTACGTACGCGTACCCGGACTCGGGCCCTCCCAGCCCGCCCCGCTGCGCCGGCACCCCGCCCTGCACCTCCGCCTCCGCGCCGGAGGCCCGCCGTCCGCGCGGCAGCGCGCGCTGGGTCAGCGAATGGGCGGTGAGCACCCGCCGGTTGCGGCCGAGCGAGGGCGGCAGCACCAGGTAGGCGAGCCGCACCAGCCGCGGGTAGTGCTCGACGATGGCGGCCTCGGCCTGCTCGACGTCGGGGGGCAGGGGGCGGGTGGCGGTATCCGGCGCAGTCACGTTCAGCAGAACGAGCGAATCGTGGGATGGTCACCCGCACCGGCGCACACGTTCGGACGAATCGGGCGCGCCGGGCGTGACGTGGGGAGTACGTGGGGCGCGTCGTCGGCCCGGCCCGGCCCGGCCGGTCAGGCGACGAGCCGCGCGCGCAGCGCCTCGACCGTCTCGTCCGGGACCTTCAGGCCCTCGCGGACGTACTTCTCCATCGACCCGAAGCGCAGGTAGAGCTCGTCCAGGCCCGCCTCCAGGTACGAGGGGAACACCCCGATCAGCGCCAGCGCGATGTCCGGGTCCCCGCCGGCGGCCGTGAAGCCCTCGATCATCGGGGCGAACGCCGCCTTCACCGCCGGGTTCACCGACAGGTATTCGGCCATCAGGGTCTCGTCGTCCGCGCCGAGCAGCGACAGCAGCACCGTCGCGCCCCAGCCCGTGCGGTCCTTGCCGGCCGTGCAGTGGAACAGCAGCGGGCCCGCCTGCGGGTCGGCGGCCTCGGTCAGCAGCGTGCGGTACGCGGCGTGCGCGGAGGCGGTGGTGACGAAGGAGCGGTAGACCGAGCCGAACAGGGCCTGCGCCTTGCCGTCGCCCAGGTGCTCCTCGGCCACCACCGGGTCGGCGAGGAGGTCCTTGAGCTGCGCGGCGGCGGGCATCCGCGCCTCGCTGATCTTGTCCGCCAGGACGTCGCGCACCAGCAGCCGGGCACCTTCCGGTATCCGGTCCGGGTGGTCGGCCCGCTCGGCGTCGCTGCGCAGGTCGATGACCGTGCGCAGGCCCAGCGCGGCCATCGCCGGGTCGGCGTCGAGGTCGAGCCGGTCGAGTGCGGCCGAGCGCAGGACGAGGCCGGAGCGGACGGTACGGCCACCGGCGAGCGGGGTGCCACCGAGGTCGCGGAGGTTGGCGACGGTGGTGGAGGTCGTGGCGGTCATCGTGGCGGCTCCAGCGTCGGGCGCGCGGCGCGGGGGATCCGGCCGCACGGGGTGAGGTGACTCGTGTAAGGCGTGTGGTGCGAGTGGTGCGTGTCCTGCGGGGTGCGGGGCGGTGGCGGCCGCCGTCGCGTTGCTTGGTCACATATGAGCGATTTTCCGATGGTTCGACCGGGAAAGACAATCGACGGCGAACGAGACCCCCATGCCGAGGCCCAGGGCCACGAGGTGCCCGGCGTCGGTGAAGGTCCGCTCCCGCCGCAGCACCGGCCGCACCGCGAGGGCCAGCAGCCCGGCCCGGACCGTCGTGCGGACCGCTCCGCGCGGCAGGGCCGAGGTCAGTGCGCCGAGGACGGCGTTGAAGCCGTAGCTGGTGCCGACGTCCACGGCCCGGCGGGTCTCACGGTCGGCCGTCCGGCGCAGCACCCCGTAGACGAGGAGCGTCGCCGAGGCGTGCCCGAAGAGGAACACCGCGGCCGTCCACCAGGCCCCGTACGCGTACTCCGCGTAGCCCAGCACCGCGACCAGCAGCAGCGCGTACGGCAGCGGCATCGGTTCCTCGACGACGAGCGCACTGCTCAGCAGGGTCTCCCAGCGGCCGCGGTCGAGGTTGTCGACGTTCGTCGAGCAGTCGCGCAGCATCCGCTCCCGCTCGGCCGGAGCCAGCCGCTCCAGCGCGTGGGCCCCCAGCTGGACCCCGCCGGTGTAGAGCGCGCCCAGCGGCCCCAGGGGGAGCGAGGAGGATGACCATGGCAGTGGATTCACCCGTCCATGATCGGATACGGGTCCGGCGCGTGGGGCGGCGGGCCCCGTGAGAGCATGACCGGGACATGTCTGAAACCCGCCCCCGCGTGCCGATGCGCGCCCCGCGCGCCGCGATGTTCGCGGCGGTGTGCGTGGCGCTGGCCGCCGTGGGGCACGCGCACATGTCGGGTGCGGACATCCCCCTGCCCTGGCTCCTGGGAGCCTTCGCCGCCACGGCCGCCCTCGCCTGGACGGCCGCGGGCCGTCGCTGCGGCCCGCTGGGCATCACGGCGTCCCTCCTGGCGGTCCAGGCGGCCCTGCACGTCACCTTCTCCGCAGCCCAGGGTCACACCCACGGCGCCCCGGCCCCGATGGCGGGCCACCACCACCCCCCGACGCACGCCACCGGGCCCGGCGCGACCCACGCCGCCCATGGCCCGGGCCATGCCATGGACGCGGCCGGTGCCGGCCGTGTTCCGGGTGCGGCTCACGTCCGGGACGTGGCCGGTGCGGGGTCCGGGCATGCGTCCGGTCTGGTTGATGCCGGTTCGGCGCATGCCCTGGGCGTGGCTCAGGTCGGGGACGTGGCCGGTGCCGGGTTCGGTCATGCCCCCGGGCTCGCTGACGCCGGTTCGGCGCACAGCTTGGCCGACGCCGTCGGGGCGGCTCACGCCGCCGGGGTGCACGACCCCGCCGCCCTGGCGCACTCCGCCGGTCTGATCGACCCCGCCGGGCTGGCCCATGCCACCGGGATGGCCCACTCCGGCATGGCCCACGCCACCGGGACGGCCTCCCACTCCGGCATGGCGGACGGCATGGCCTCCACCACCGGTACGGCCGACGGCATGGCCGGGCTCGTCGATCTGCTCGGGATGGCCGGGCACGGCGGCTTCGGCATGGTCGCCGCGCACCTGCTCGCCGGGCTGTTCTGCGCCCTCTGGCTCGCCTGGGGCGAGGCCGCCGTGTTCCGGCTGGCCGGGGCCCTCGGGGCCACCGCCCTGCTGGCCGCCCGGCCGCTCGCCCGGGTCCTCGCGCTGCTCCGCACCCGGCCGGCCCCCGTACCCGGCCCGCCCGCGCAGCGCCCCTCGTACCGGCCGCCCCGCCGCCTGCGCGGGGCCGTGCACGCCCATACGGCCGTCCGCCGGGGGCCGCCCCGTCGGCGAGACACCCGCACCACGGCCCTCCGGCCGCTTTCCGCCCGCGCCGCCTGACCGGCGCGCACCCTCCGTACGTGAGGGGAGGGGCGAGACCGGGGGCCGATCCCCTGTTTCGCCGAACCCTAGGACCGACATGTCCCTCGACGACCTCACGGACGCCCGCGCACGGGCCACCGACCCCGCCCCCACACCCGACGCCGCCCCCGCATCCGGCACGGCCACCGGGCCCGCGGCCGAGCCCGAGCCCGGATCCGCAGCCGGGGCCGCCCCCGGCACGGCCACCACGCCCACGCCCGCGGCCGGCACCGAGCCGGACCCCGCGCCCGCAACCGGAGACGAATCCGCACCCGCAGACGAATCCGCACCCGCGGACGACGCCGCCCCCGCCCCCGAAGCCGCCGGCGGAGCCAAGCGGGCCGGTGGGTGGGCCGCCCTGCGGCCGCTGCTCCTGCGCGTGCACTTCTACGCCGGGGTGCTCATAGCCCCCGTCCTCTTCCTCGCCGCCGCCACCGGCCTGCTCTACGCCGGGTCCTGGCAGGCCGAGCGGATCGTCTACTCCCACGAGCTGACCGTCGACCGGGTCGGCGAGGCCGCCGTCCCGCTCAGTACCCAGGTGAAGGCCGCCAAGGCAGCCGAACCCCGCGGCACGGTCGTCGGCGTGTGGCCCGGGCCCGAGGCCGACGCCACCACCCGCGTGATCATGGAGGCCCCGGGCCTGGCGGAGGGCCAGACCCGCACCGTCTTCGTCGACCCCTACACCGCCGAGGTCCGCGGGCAGCTCACCACCAGCGGCGACGCCCTGCCCCTGCGGGCGTGGCTCAGCGAGTTCCACGCCAGCCTCCAGCTCGGGGAGTTCGGCCGGAACTACAGCGAACTCGCCGCCAGCTGGCTCTGGATCGTCGCCCTCGGCGGCCTCGCCCTGTGGATCGGCCGCCGCCGCACCCGCAAGGCCGCCCTCCTCGTACCCGACCGGAAGGCCACCGGCCGCCGCAAGACCCTCTCCTGGCACGGCAGCATCGGCCTCTGGGCCGCCGTGGGCCTCGTCGGCCTCTCCGCGACCGGTCTGACCTGGTCGAAGTACGCCGGTGAGAACATCGGGCAGCTCCAGGACCGGCTCGGCGGGGCCACCCCCTCCGTCGCCGCCAAGCTGACGCCCGGCTCCGGCGGAGCGGACGGCGGCGGCGAGCACGCCGGTCACGTCATGCCCGACGGCACCGAGATGACCATGCCGATGCCCGCCGCCGACATCGGCATCGACAAGGCCGTCGCCGCCGCCCGCGCCGCCGGGGTCACCGAGAGCCTGCGCGTCACCCTGCCCGCCAAGGGCAAGGGCTACGTGGTCAAGGAGGCCGACAAGACCCTGCCCGTGCACCTGGACTCGGTCGCCGTCGACCCCGCCGACGGCCGGATCATGGACGAGCTCCGCTTCGCCGACTACCCGCTGCTCGCGCAGCTGACCCGGTTCGGGATCGACCTGCACATGGGCCTGACCTTCGGCATCGCCAACCAGATCGCGCTCGCCGCGCTCGCCGTCGCGGTGATGTTCCTGATCGTCTGGGGCTACCGGATGTGGTGGATGCGCCGGCCCACCAAGGACCGCGCCCTCTCCGTCGGCCGCGCGCAGCCGCGCGGGGCCTGGCGCCGGCTCCCGGTGACGGTGCTGCTGCCGTTCGCCGCCGTGACCGCGCTGGTGGGCTGGTTCGTCCCGCTGCTGGGACTCAGCCTGCTGGCGTTCCTCGTCGTGGACGGGGCCCTCGGCTTCGCCGCCCGCCGACGGGCGCCGAAGACCGCGTGACCGCGACGGTGACCGTGACCGTGACCGCGTAACGAGGAGGCCGAAGGGCCCGTACCCGCTCCGGCGGGTACGGGCCCTTCGGCCATGTCGTCCGTCAGGGCGTGTACTTGTACCCCACGCGGCGGACGGTCTGGATCGCGCCGCGGTGCGCCGTGCCCAGCTTGCGCCGCAGACGGGCGATGTGGACGTCGACCGTCCGGCCGTCGCCGACGTGGCCGTAGCCCCACACCGTGGTCACCAGCTGGTCGCGGCTGTGCACCCGGTGCGGGTGGGCCACCAGGTGGGCGAGCAGCTCGAACTCCAGGTAGGTGAGGTCGAGGAGTTCGCCGTCCACCTCCGCCGTGCGCTGCGCGGAGTCGATCCGCACGAGCGCGTCTCCGGTGGTGGTCGAGGCCTGAGCCGCAGGCTGGACGGGAGCCGCGGCCCCGGCCCCCGGTCCCTGCACCGGCAGGGGGACGGAGTGCGGGGCGAAGGCGATCGACTGCTGGTCGGCCGGTACGAGGACCAGGTAGCCGACCATCGGCGGCTGGCCGGGCAGCGTGGGCACGGCGTGCTGGGGTGCGGGCAGCCAGGTGGCGCCCGGCGGGAGCAGGTCCACCACCCGGGCCACCTCGTCCCGGTCCACGGCCCGCAGCCGGTGGCGCGGACCGGCCGCCGGGAACGGCGGGAAGGGCAGGGGAGCGGAGGTCGCAGCGGAGGCGGCGGAAGCGATGGAGCGGGTGTTCGCCATGAGTGGTCAGCTCTTTCACGCGGAGTGGTCGGCAGAAGACGTACGTGTGCATGAGCAGCACGTGTGCGTGTGCACGTAGTCGTTGCGTACCGCGCAGACCGAAGGCCCCGGGCGGGTCTGGTGAGAGGTCCCGGAAGGCTTTAGAGGGCCGGCGCGTTCTCGGCGCGGCAACACACCCGGTCGAAGTCGTGGTCCTGACGGGACGGCCAGAACGGCTCCAGGTCGCTGCGACCTGTCGGGGTGTACGGATGGCTGGCCATGTGCGTCATTGAAGCAGAAAGCGCGGGGCCGGGGCAGGCCGCGTCTCACTTCATGGACCGGAATCTCATATTCTGTCGTCAAGTCTTCGTCAGGCCGTCACAATCCCGACAAACCATCAACAGGAAATCCGCTTCCGCCGGTCCGCCCCGTTCACGCGTATCGCATCGTGGGCCGATTCGTCCCACCTCTGCGACAGTCCGGGCGGGTCAGACCAGACCGTCCCGTTCCAGGCCGGTGCAGCAGGTGTCCACGATCAGCCGCGTCACCACGTACGGGTCCACATTCGCGTTCGGGCGGCGGTCCTCGATGTACCCCTTGCCGTCCTTCTCCACCTGCCACGGGATCCGGACGGACGCGCCCCGGTCCGAGACGCCGTAGCTGAACTCGTTCCACGGGGCCGTCTCGTGCAGCCCCGTCAGCCGCTCGTCGATGCCCGCGCCGTAGTTCTTGACGTGGTCCAGCGGCTTGCTGCCCTCGCCCAGCGCCTCGCACGCGGCGATGATCGCGCGGTAGTCCTCGCGCATCGCCTTCGTGGAGAAGTTGGTGTGCGCCCCGGCGCCGTTCCAGTCGCCCTTCACCGGCTTCGGGTTGAGCGTCGCCGACACGTTGAACTCCTCGGCCGTGCGGTACAGCAGCCAGCGCGCGATCCACAGCTGGTCCGAGACCTCCAGCGGGCCGACCGGGCCGACCTGGAACTCCCACTGCCCCGGCATGACCTCCGCGTTGATGCCGGAGATCTCCAGGCCGGCGGCGAGGCAGTGGTCCAGGTGCTTCTCGACGATCTCACGGCCGAAGATCTCGTCCGCGCCGACACCGCAGTAGTAGCCGCCCTGCGCCGCCGGGAAGCCGCCGACCGGGAAGCCGAGCGGGCGGGCGCCGTCGAAGAAGGTGTACTCCTGCTCGATGCCGAAGACCGGCTCCTGCGCGGCGAACTTCTCGGCGACCGGCCGCAGCAGCGCGCGGGTGTTCGACTCGTGCGGGGTCATGTCGATGTTCAGGACCTCGCACAGCACCAGGATGTCCTCCCCGCCGCGGATCGGGTCCGGGCAGGAGAACACGGGCTGGAGCACGCGGTCGGAGGCGTGGCCCTCCGCCTGGTTCGTGCTGGAGCCGTCGAAGCCCCAGACGGGCAGCTCCGCCCCGTCCTGCAGGATCTTCGTCTTCGAGCGGAGCTTCGCCGTCGGCTCGGTGCCGTCGATCCAGATGTACTCAGCCTTGTAGCTCACGGGCCCATCCATCCTGACTCTGCGGGTGCTGCGCGGGTGCTGCGCTCCTGGCCGAAAGCGTCCCCTTCGGCGATTTCTCCTCCATTGCCCGTATGTGAATCCTTTGTTACCGGGGTTTACGCCGCAGGTGGGGCGGCGTACGCGGGTCGCCGGCCGCACGCCCGTCCGGGTGGGGCAGACTGAGCAGGTGAGCATTTCGTACGATTTGAACTCTTCCGGAGAGGGCTCCGAGTGGGCCCCCGGCCGCCCCCGTCCCCGCGTCGGCCTGCTGGGCACCGGCCCCTGGGCCCGCCGCACCCACGCCCCCGCCCTCGCCGCCCACACCGGCTCCGACTTCGCCGGCGTCTGGGGCCGCCGCCCCGAAGCGGCGGCCGAGCTGGCGGCCGCGTCCGGGGTGAAGGTGTACGAAGACCCCGACGAGCTGTTCGCGGACTGCGACGTGGTGGCCTTCGCCCTGCCGCCGGACGTCCAGGCCCCGCTCGCCGTCCGCGCTGCGGCCGCCGGCTGCCACCTGCTGCTCGACAAGCCCGTCGCCACGACCGTCGCGGACGCCCGCGCCGTCGCCGACGCCGCCGCCGCGCACGGCGTCGCCTCCGTCGTCTTCCTGACCCTCCGCTTCGCCGAGCCCACCGCCGGGTGGGTCCTCGACCAGGCCGGGCGCAGCGGCTGGTTCACCGCCTCCGCCCACTGGCTCGGCGCCGTCTACCCGCCCGACGGCGAGCCCAGCGCGTACGCCGAATCGCCCTGGCGCGAGGCCAAGGGCGGCCTGTGGGACGTCGGCCCGCACGCCCTGTCCGTCCTGATCCCGGTCCTGGGCGACGTCACCGCCGTCACCGCCGCCCGCGGGCCGTCCGACCTGGTCCAGCTCGCCCTGCGGCACGCCTCGGGCGCCGCCAGCACCGCCGTCCTCAGCCTGAGCTCGCCGCGCGCGGCGGCCGGGGTGGGGCTGGAACTGCGCGGCGCCGAGGGCGTCTTCAGCCTGCCCGGCTGGAGCGACGTCCCCGGCGCCTACGGGCGCGCCCTCGACGCCGTCCTCACCGCCGCCCGCACCGGCGTCCCGGACCCGCGCGGGGCGGAGTTCGGAGCCCGGCTGACGGAGATCCTGGCGGAGGCGGAGGCCCGGCTGGCCGCTACTTGATGAGGGCGTTGGCGACGATGATGGCCAGCCCGATGGTGGCGTCGGCCAGGCCGATGAGCAGGGCCGAGGCGAGCCGGTAGCCGACCCGGATCGCCACGAAGGAACCCCAGGCGAACAGCAGCGCGGTGTTCAGCCCCAGCCCGACGGCCGTCACCCCGTACGACTCCCAGTGCGCGACCCCGGCGAGGACCAGCAGCAGCACGGTGGGCAGGGTGGCCGCGATCATCGGCCACTCGTTCCACAGCGCCCGCACCAGCAGCCGCCACCGGTGCGCCGCCGAACCGGCCTGGTGGGTGGTCATGTGGTGCGAGTACCCGTGCGCGAGCCCGGCGGTGGCGGCGGTGACGAGGACCCAGCTGGCGTCGTAGAAGGGGGTGTACTCCCCGCCCTTCTGGTCGAGCGCGGCCAGGAGCCCACTGGCCAGCACGGTCCCGTACACCCCGCCGAACATCCAGTCGGCCCCCCGCCGGGGCGGCGGAAGTGTCACGGCGGCGGCGGGCTGCGGATGCTGCTGTTCGGTCATGGTGGTCGTCCGGTCCCTGTGCTCGTCACGGCGCGGCGCGTATGGCGGTTTGCGGTGTTTTCTTCCCTTTGGTGCAGCCCTCACCCTACGAGGTGCGGGATGGGGATGAGATGAAGATCCGCCGGCCTCCCCTCACCCCGCCGCCCCGCCACAGCCGCCGAACGCCGTCTGAGCCGTAGCCAGGAAGCGCCGCACCGCCTCGTGTTCCGTCGGGGTGAGGGATGCCGCGGCCCCGGCCAGCGTTTCGATCGCCGGGCCGAAGAAGGCCTGGCCCAGGCGGGTCGCCTCCGGGGTGACGGACAGCAGGACGCGGCGGCGGTCGCGGGGGTCGCGGGTGCGGGTCACGTGGCCGAGGCGTTCCAGGCGGTCGATCACCGCCGTCGTGCCCGCCGAGTTCAGACCCAGGCGCGAGCCCAGCAGCCCCGCCGTGGCCGGTTCGGCGGCTCGGGCGGCGTCCAGGAGGGAGACCAGTGCCCGTACGTCCGTCGGGTGCATCCCGTTGGCGGCGGCGAACTCCGCCTGCCGCAGGCTGAATTCGATGCTGACCGCCCGCAGCAGGTGCACCAGTTCCAGATGGTTGTCGTCCACGTCGCCTCCGCCTAGGATCTCTCGCTGAGCGAGATTATCGCTCAGCGAGGCATCGAGGGAACGGGGCGGGCGGAATGGTCGAGAGAACGGTCCGGGCGTCCTTCCGTGCCGCCTACGACGAGGTCCTCGGCCAGTGGCCCGTGCCCGTCGAGGCCGTCGACGTCCCCACGCCCTACGGGGTCACCCGCGTCAACAGCTGCGGTCCCGTCGGCGCGCCACCCCTCGTGCTGCTCCCCGGTGGCGGGGCGACCTCCGCCGTGTGGGGCGGCTGCGTCGCCGCCGGGCTCGCCCGGGAGCGGCGGGTGCACGCCGTGGACCTGGTGGGGGAGCCGGGGCTGAGCGTTCCGGCGCCGGAGCGGGCCGTGCGGACCCCCGGAGACCTGGCCGGCTGGCTCGGTGCGCTGCTCGACGCCCTCGCCGACGGGCCCGTGACCCTGGCCGGGCACTCCTACGGCGCCTGGATCGCCGCCCACGCGGCCACCCGCCTGGCCGCCGCGCGGCCGGGGCGGCTGGAGCGGCTCGTGCTGCTCGACCCGACCCAGGTGTTCTCCGGGCTCCGGCCCGGCTACGTCCTGCGCGCGCTGCCGATGCTGGTGCGGCCCACCCCCGGGCGGATTCGCTCGTTCCTCGCCTGGGAGGGCGGCGGGTCCGCGCCGGGCCCGGACCCGGCCTGGCTGCGCCTGCAGGACGAGACGGCCGCCTTCCCCACCGTCCGGCCCGTCACCGGCCCGCGCCCGGACCTCGCCGGGGTCGGGGCGCTGCCGGTCGACGTCCTCCTCGCCGGGGCGGCCCGCTGCCACGACGCCCGGCGCGTCGCACGGGCGGCGCGGGAGGCGCTGCCGGGGGCGCGGGTCGAGGTGCTTCCCGGCGTCCCGCACCACGCCCTGCCGCTCACGGCGGGCGCTGCCGTCGCCCGTTTCCTGGCCGGTTAGCCCCCGCCCGCCCGCCCGCCCCCCGCCCCGCCGGCCCCTACGCCTTGCGGGACAGGGCCTCGCGGACCGCCTCCTCCGAGCGGGCCACGAGTGCCGTGCCGTCCTCGGCGGTGATGATCGGGCGCTGGATCAGCTTCGGGTGGGCGGCGAGGTGGGCGATCCAGCGGGACCGGGCCCCGTCCGTCTCCTCGCGCGGGAGGTCCCGTACGCCGGTCTCCTTCGCCAGGGGGTCTGAGGTGCGGGTGATGTCCCAGGGTTCGAGGCCGAGACGGCCGAGCACCTCGCGGATCTCTGCCTCGGACGGCACGTCCTCCAGGTAGCGGCGCACGGTGTAGTCGGCGCCTTCCGCGTCCAGCAGGGTCAGTGCGCTGCGGCACTTCGAACAGGCGGGATTGATCCAGATCTCCATGGCCGCCAGCCTAGCCAGGTCCCGTCCGGCCAGGGCTTTTGTCAGTGCCCCCCGGTAAAATCGAGGGAGAACGACAGGAAGCCAACTACCGTTTGGGAGGCTGTAGATGGCCGCTGCCGCGAGCATTGTGATGCCCAGGAAGAAGCCGTTGCCGGCGGGGCTGCCCCGCGAGTGGTACGAGAACCACAACCGCCGCCTGAAGGCCATGCGGCTGGCGATCTCCCTGCTCGACACGGGGACGTACGACGCCAAGCGCGCCACCAACCGCAAGATACGGACGATGGCCGTCCGGGTGGGGATCCACCGGCCGTCCAACCACACCTGCCGGATGGTCCGCGCCTTCATCGTCGCGAACGCCGGCTGACGCACGGGTGCGCCGACGGCCGGCCGGCAGCCCCGCCGGCCGGCCGTCGCGCCGTGTCCTACTTCTCCACGAAGACGATCTCCTCCGGCCCGTGGGTCATCCTCACCGTGTTCCCGCCGGTGACCTCGACGACGTGGTGCATGCCCCGGTACACCTCCGGCTTCCCCTGGAGGTAGTACTGGTCGTCCGAGGCCCCCGCCAGATAGGCGCGGAAGCACGACAGGGCGGGCTGCGACGGGTCGCGGTCGAGCTCGAGGTAGTCCTTCAGGCGCCGGAAAAGCTTGGGGAGGATCACCGCGCCCGTGGCCTCGTCCGTGAGTGAGGAGATGTCGGTGACCTGCACCCCCGGCAGGGCCGTGGTCGCGTCCCTCGCCCACACGCCCTTCTTCGGCTCGTGTGCCGCGGCCGCCGCGGCGGCCGCGGCGAGGGAGGCGCGCAGGAGCTCGGGGAACTCGCTGTAGAAGGTCGGGTAGACCAGGCCGGCCTCCATCAGCTTGTAGTTGGCGGTGTTCTTCAGCATCTGCTCGTCGACCTCGACCTGGTAGCCGTTGGGCGCCGGCTGGAAGTCCCTGCCGACCAGGGCGACGCAGCGGCCGAAGACGTCGGCGCCGCGCGTGAGGACGTAGCCGTGCGTGACCTCGGGGATGGTGCTGATGATCTTCTCGTCGTCAGGCTGGTGCGCGTGGCCCGCTTCGACCACCGGCCGGTGGAAGTCCGTGAAGCCGATCAGCCCCAGCAGGGTGTCGGCGGCCGCGTGGGCCAGGTCGAGGGGCTGGTGCTGGACGCCCGACAGCAGGTCCTTCTGGCCGTAGTGGGTCTCCAGCGCGTCGATGCCTTCCAGGCGGATGGAGGCGCTGCCGTCCCACTTCGGTACGACCGGTCTCGCGCCGGGCACCAGCTTCCAGTCGTCCACCTGGTCAGGGGTGAAGGTGACGGTGTCCCCGTCCGGCTTGAGGCCCTTGGCCCGGAAGGTCCCGGTGATCAGCAGCATCGGCATGGACATGGCGGCTCCTACGGGTGTCGGCACCAGGACGCGCAGTGCATGCCCCCTGAACCTAGAGGGGTCCCCGGCCGCCCGACAGACGCTGATCGGGCGACAGCACCAGCAGGGCCACGTCGTCGCGGGGCCCGCCCCCGCTGAAGGCCGCGAGGTCCTGCCAGAGCGCCGGGACGAGGCCCTCCGGGTCGCCCGCCAGGATCGGGACCCGGGTGGCCAGCGGGTAGAAGCAGCCGCTCGCGTCGCGCGCCTCCGTCACCCCGTCGGTGTGCGCGAGCAGCCGGTCGCCGGGCAGCAACGGCAGCTCGGCGACCTCGGGGAGGGCCGGCCCGCCCAGGCCCAGGCCCAGCGGCGGGCCCGGTTCCACGGCCACCTCCGTGACCGCGAAGTCCCGCAGCAGCAGCACCGGCGGATGCCCGCACGAGACGATCCGTACGCGGTCCAGCCCGGGCGGGAACTCCAGCAGCACGGCCGTGGCGAACAGCTCCGGGTGCGCCACGCAGTCCGCCGCCGCGTCGGCCGCCAGCCGCCGGTCCAGCCGGGCCGCGACGGCCGCCAGCCCCGGGTCGTCCAGCACCGCCTCCCGGAAGGCGCCGAGCAGCGAGGCCACCGTGCCGACGGCGGCCAGCCCGTGCCCCTGGACGTCCCCGACCACCGCCCGGACCCCGTACGGCCCGGCCCGTACGTCGTACAGGTCGCCCCCGATGAGCGTGCCCCGCTGGGCCGCCCGGTACAGCCCCGAGCAGTTCACCCCGCCGACCCGCTCCGGGACCGGCGGCAGCACCGCCAGCTGGGCGGCCTCGGCGACGGTGCGGACGCTGACCAGCTGGGCGTCGCGGCGCCGCCGGACCCAGGCGATGACCACGCTGAGCAGGCCGACGGTGGCCACGGTGGCCAGGTCGGCGCCGCGGGCGTGCCCGACGCCGAGCTCGGGGACGCCGAGCAGGACCAGCACGAGGACGGCGAAGAAGGCGGTGCCGACGGCTCCGTAGGAGAAGGCCGCCACGGCGGGCAGGGCCGCCAGGAAGTAGCCGAGTTCCGCGGTGGAGGTGGTCCACTGGGCGGCGCAGAGCACGACCAGTGCCACCACGGGCGCGATCCTGGCCCAGCGGGGCGGCGGGGCCCCGTGCAGCCAGCCGGGCTCGTCCCCTCCGAGTCTCGCCCTCCGTCGCGCCCCAGGTCTCACCCCTCCACCCTGGTACCGGGTCGGGGGCGGCGCACGCCGGGTGGCCCCGGCGGGCTGGCCGGGGCGGGCGCGGGCCGCGACAGTGGAGCCGTGACGCAGACGCAGAGCGCGGCGATCAGCACCCGGCTGAACTGGCTGCGGGCCGGAGTCCTCGGTGCCAACGACGGGATCATCTCCACGGCCGGCCTGGTGGTGGGCGTGGCCGGCGCCACCACCTCGCGGACGGAGATCCTCACGGCCGGGGTGGCCGGGCTGCTGGCCGGCTCGCTGTCGATGGCGGTGGGGGAGTACGTGTCGGTCAGCTCGCAGCGGGACTCGGAGCGGGCGGCGCTGGATCTGGAACGCCGCGAGCTGGCGGAGGACCCGGAGGCGGAGCTGACCGAACTGACGGAGC
Organism: Streptomyces sp. NPDC058157; assembly: GCF_042884105.1. Classification (NCBI taxonomy): domain Bacteria; kingdom Bacillati; phylum Actinomycetota; class Actinomycetes; order Kitasatosporales; family Streptomycetaceae; genus Streptomyces; species Streptomyces sp. NPDC058157. The sequence goes on along the minus strand of NZ_JBHVUQ010000027.1, from coordinate 424 downwards.
TGCTGGCCGCGCGGGGCCTGACCCAGGAGGTGGCCCGGGAGGCGGCGGAGCAGCTGACGGAACGGGACGCGCTGAGGGCGCACGCGCGGGTGGAGCTGGGGATCGAGCCGGACGAACTGGCGAACCCGACGCACGCGGCGCTGGCCAGCCTGGTCGCCTTCACGGTGGGGGCGCTGCTGCCCCTGCTGGCGATCGTCCTGCCGGGGGCTTCGGGGAGGGTGCCGGTGACGGTGGGGGCGGTGCTGGGGGCGCTGACGCTGTGCGGGGTGGTGAGCGCGCGGCTGGGCGGGGCGCCGGTGCCGCGGGCGGTGCTGCGGAACGTGCTGGGCGGGGGGCTGGCGATGGCGGTCACCTACGCGGTGGGCACCTGGCTGGGCTCGACCTGACCCCCCTGCTCCCGCTGCGCGGTGCTCGCTCCCCGCCC
>NZ_JBHVUQ010000026.1:0-59099 GCF_042884105.1 Streptomyces sp. NPDC058157 | reverse complement strand
CCGCCCGCCCCCCCCCCGGTCCCCGACGCCCCCGCCCCCGCCGCCGCCCCCGACCCCCCGCCCCCCGCCCCCCCCCCCGCCCCCCACGCCACCCGCACGGCCCCCCACGCCCCCGCCACCCACGTGGATCAGGAACCCGCGCCCCCCGCCAGCCGCACCGCCCCCGACGCCCACGCCCACGCCACCCCGGCGGAGCCCCACGCCCCCGCAGCCGAAGGCGCCGGGCGCGGGCGCGCCCCCCGCCCGTCGGCGCAGCCCCCCGCGGGGATCCCGCATCCGCACGGCGCCGGGGTGCCCGGGCCCGGGGTGGCCGAGGTGGTCGCGCAGGCCGTCGCGCGGGGGATCGAAGGCCGACGGGAGGGGACGGCGGAGACCCCCGAGGGCCCCGGCCCCCTCGCCCGGCGTGCGCCCGTGCGCGGAGCCGCCGTCACCGAGGTCCCGGTCCACCTGCCCTTCCGCGCCCGGGCCGTGACCACCCCCGGAACCACCGCCACGGCCACCGCCACGGCCACCCCCGCGACCGCCCCCGCCCGCCGCCCCGCCGACCGCACGGCGCCGGCCGGGCGGCGGGTGCCCCGCGGGGACGAGCGGCTGCGGGAGCACCGGGGGCCCGTGCTGCCCGGGTGGACCGCCGTCGTCGTCGGCGCCCTCGCCCTCACCGGCTGCGCGGCCGTGCTGTGGCGGGCCGGGGTGGTCCCCGCCGCCCTCGTCGCCGCCTTCGGGGTGCCGCCCCGCCCCTACCACGGGCTCCGCGCCACCCACTGGCCCCCGCTCGCCTTCCTCGGCGTCGTCACCCTCCTCGCCCTCGGCGGCCTCGGCCGCGCCAAGGCCGGCCACGCCTGGGTGCTCACCCTCTTCGGCAGCTACCGCGGCACCGTCCGCCGTACCGGCCTGACCTGGATCAGCCCCCTCCTGCTGCGCCGCCGCGTGGACGTGCGGCTGCGGCACTGGCGCAGCGAGCCCATGCCCGCCGTCGACTCCGGCGGCCTCGCCCTCCAGGTGGTCGTCCAGGTCGTCTGGCAGGTCCGGGACACCGCCCGGGCCACCCTCGCCGTCGAGGACCACATCGACTACCTCGCCGAGCAGGTCGAGTCGGCGACGGCCCGCGTGCTGTCCCGGCTCCCGGCCGACGCCTTCCACGACGACGCCCCGACCCTGCGCGACGCCGAGGCCGTCGGCGAGGCGCTGACCCGCACCCTCGCCGCCGAGACCGAGGCCATCGGCATCGAGGTGTTCTCCGCCCAGCCCACCCGCATCGAGTACGCCCCGGAGGTGGCCGAGGCGATGCGCCGCCGCCGGATCGCGGCGATCGACGCCAAGCACCGGGACACCGTCCTCACCTCCGTCGTGGACGCGGTGGACGACACCGTGCACCGGCTCACCTCGCGCGGGATCGTCGAGCTGGACGACTACGAGCGCAAGGCGCTCGTGAAGGACCTCACCGTCGCCTTCTACACCGGCAGGTCCGATCAATAACCGCCACAACACCGCTCAACAGGGAAACGGGTGGCCGGTAATGACCGGACCACCCGTTTTCGCATGGGGATGGACAGGGCCAACTGCCGTCAATACTGTGGGACTTGGGACTTGGTCTAGACCTAGTCCCCGCAGGCGGCCCGCACCCCGCCCCCGCGCCCGTCCCCACCCGGGCACACCCACGCACACCCATGCGCACGACCAGCCGCACCAGCCGCACCAGCCGCGCAACCAACCACATCGGCCACATCAGCCACACCAGCTGCATCAGCCACATCAGCCCCGCCAGGCTCTCCCCCCACACCCAAGGAGCAGCATCATGCGTCCCTTCCGCATACCCGGACGCGCCGCCGGCGCCACCGCGATCGGCGCCGCCCTCCTCGCCGGCGCGACCCTGTTCACCGCCCCCACCGCCAGCGGTCACGGCTACACCGACACCCCCATCAGCCGCCAGAAGCTCTGCGCCAACAAGACCGTCCCCGACTGCGGCCCCATCCAGTGGGAGCCGCAGAGCGTCGAGGGCTACAAGGGCTTCCCGGCGGCCGGTCCCGCCGACGGCCAGATCTGTTCCGGCGGCCACAGCGAGTTCGCCCAGCTCGACGACCCCCGCGGCGGCACCTGGCCCGCGACCAAGGTGAACTCCGGCCAGCCCTTCGACTTCCGCTGGCAGTTCACCGCCAACCACTCCACCACCGACTTCAAGTACTACGTCACCAAGAACGGCTGGGACCCCACCAAGCCCCTCACCCGCGCCTCCCTCGACCCCCAGCCCTTCCTCGTCGTCCCCTACAACGGCGGCCGCCCGGACATGACCACCATCCACCGCGGCGCCATGCCCGCCGGCAAGACGGGCCGGCACATGATCCTCGCCGTCTGGACCGTCAACGACACCGCGATGGCCTTCTACGCCTGCTCCGACGTTCAGTTCTGACGCAACGTCAGCTACCCTCCGGCGGCATGCGGACGACGACCGAAACCGACCCCGGACCCGAGACCGTCGCGGAGCTCATCGCGCGCCAGTGGGGCGACCACCGGCCCGGCCTGAAGTACGGCGCGGGAGCCGGAGCCGGAGCCGGAGCCGGAGCCGGGGCCAGGGCCGGGGCCAGGGCCGGAGCCGCGGTCGGCCCCGGCCCCGGCCCCGGGACCACCCGGACACCGCCGACCGTCCTCACCCGCCACCGGACCGCCCAGGAGGCCGCCGCCCGCGCCGCGCTCCTCACCGACCTCCTGCCGCCGGACGCGGAGCCGCACGTGGGGGTGCTGCTCGACAACACCCCCGAGTTCCCCTTCTGGCTCGGCGCGGCGGCCCTCGCCGGGGCCGCCGTCGCCGGGATCAACCCCACCCGCCGCGGCCCCGAGCTGGCCCGCGACATCCTCCACACCGACTGCCGCCTCCTCGTCACCGAGCCCGCCCACCTCCCGCTCCTGCGCGGCCTGGACCTGCCCGGCGTACGGATCCTCGTCACCGGCACCGAGGAGTACGAGGCCCTGCTCGCCCCCTATGCAGCCGCCAAGCCCGGCGAGGCCCACGTCCGCCCCGGCGGCCCCCGCCCGGGCACCCGGCTGCTCCTCTACTTCACCTCCGGCTCCACCGGCGCCCCCAAGGCCGCCCTCTGCAGCCAGGGCCGCCTCGCCGGCGCGGGCCACTCGCTCGCCCGCCAGTTCCGGGTCACCCCCGACGACGTCCACTACGTCTGCATGCCCCTCTTCCACGGCAACGCCGTCATGGCCTGCTGGCTGCCCGCCCTCGCCGCCGGCGCCCCCGTCGCCCTGCGCCGCCGCTTCTCCGCCTCCGCCTTCCTGGACGACGTACGCGACTACGGGGCCACCTACTTCACCTACGTCGGCCGCGCCGTCCAGTACCTCCTGGCCACCGGCCCCCGCCCCGACGACCGCGAGCACACCCTGCGCCTCGGCTTCGGCACCGAGGCCGGAGCCGTGGACGCGGCCCGCTTCGAGGAGCGGTTCGGGGTCCGCCTGGTCGAGGGGTACGGGGCCACCGAGGGCGGCGCCTCCGTCCAGCGGACCCCCGACACCCCACCCGGCGCCCTCGGCCGGGCCGCCGCGGGCGACGACCTGGCCGTCGTCGACCCGGAGACGGGCCGCGACTGCCCCCCGGCCGACCTCGACGCGCACGGCCGCCTCCGCAACGGCGACGAGGCCATAGGCGAACTCGTCAACCGGGGCCGCAACCGCTTCGAGGGCTACTGGCGCAACCCCGAGGCCGAGGCCGCCCGCACCCGCGCCGACTGGTACTGGACCGGCGACCTGTTCTTCCGGGACCCGGACGGCTTCCTCTACTTCGCGGGCCGCACCGACGACCGGCTGCGCGTCGACAGCGAGAACCTGGCCGCCGCGATGATCGAGAACATCCTGGCCCGCTGGGAGCCCGCGGCCGCCGTCGCCGTGTACGCGGTCCCGGACGAGGCGGCGGGGGACCAGGTGATGGCCGCCGTGGCCCTGCGCGAGGGCGCGTCCTTCGACCCGGAGGCCTTCACCGCCTTCCTCGCCGCCCAGCCGGACCTGGGGACGAAGATGGCCCCGCGCTACGTGCGGATCCTGGACGCCATGCCCGTCACGGCGACCAACAAGGTCCACCGGGCCGCCCTGCGCCGTACCGGGTTCCTGTGCCCCGAGCCCGTCTGGCACCGCGTCGCCGGGACCTCCTGGAGCGCTGAGCGGAACCGGAGGGCGCGAACGGCCCTCTTCCCCGGGGAGGGGGTTCCCCATGACGACCACACCACCCACCACGCCACCCACCACACCACCCACCGCACCATCGGCCGCGAAGGCCTGGGTGGCCACGGCGGCCCTGCTCCTGAGCCTCGCCCTGGCGGCCTGCGGCACGCAGGGGACGGACCGGGCCGCCGCCCCGCCCCCACCCCTGCCGCCCACCCCGACCTGCGCCCACTCCGCCCAGAACCTCCCCACGGAGGAGGACCCGGGCACCCCGCAGCCCCCGACGGACGAGGACCCGGGCACGCCCCAGCCCCCGACGGACGAGGACCCGGGCACCCACCAGCCCCCCACCGAAGAGGACCCCGGCACCCCCCAGCCCCCCACCGACCAGGACCCCGGCACCCCCGGCCCGCCCACCGACGGCGGCGACGGCGGCTCCGCGCGCCCCTGCCCGGTCGTGGACGGCTGGTACGACATGACCCGCGAGTTCAACGCCTACTACGCCCGCCACCGCGGCGACCCGGACCGGCTCGTGCCGTCCCGCGGTACGCAGGAGGTCCGGGTCCGCAAGGCGGGCGGGAGCTCCGAGGCCCGGGTCGTCTTCACCACCGGTTCCGTCGGCAAGGGCCTCGGCGAGGACGCCCGCCGGGTCGCGCACCTCTTCGCGGAATGGCGCCACGAGGTCTACGGGGACACCGGCACGGTCCGGGTCCGCACCCCCGACGGGACCGAGGTCGCCGCCCTCCCCTGGTGACCGCGCGGAACCGGTTTGGAGCACCCCTGGGGAGCAGGTAGTATTTTCTCTGTCAGCAGGCGCCGCTAGCTCAGTTGGTTAGAGCAGCTGACTCTTAATCAGCGGGTCCGGGGTTCGAGTCCCTGGCGGCGCACCTGATCTTCGGGCGGTTTCCGGTTCACCGGGAACCGCCCGAAGTGCATTCCGGGCCGGCCCGGACCGGCCCGGGCCGCCGGGCCCCGCTCAGAGCGTGAGCGACAGCAGCAGCGGCGCGGCCTTCCGGTTCAGCTCGTCCGCCGCCGCGCGCAGCCGGTGCGCGTGCTCGACGGGCATGGACAGGGCCAGGCAGCCCACGGCCGCCCCGGCCGTGATCGGCACCGCCGCGCAGACCGTGCCCACGGCGTACTCCTGGAGGTCCAGCACGGGCACGGTGGCCGGCTGGCTGTCCAGCTTGGAGAACAGGATCCGCTCGTTCACGATCGTCTTCGACGTCAGGCGGGCGATCTTGTGGCGGGACAGGTGGTCGCGCCGTCCGTTCTGGTCGAGCTGGGTGAGCAGGCACTTGCCGACCGCGCTGGCGTGCGCCGCGGAGCGGAAGTCGACCCACTCGTGGACCTTGGGGGTGCGCGGACTGTCCGCGAACTGGGTGATCCGGACCTCGCCGTCCACGTAACGGCTGATGTAGACGGCCGCGCCGACGGAGTCGCGCAGCCGGTCGAGGGTGTCCTGGAGCTTCTCCTGGAGGGCTTGCCGGCGGTCGGACCCGGACCCGAGCAGGACGAGGGAGTCGCCTATGGCGTAGGCGCCGTCGGAGACCTGGAGCACGTACCCTTCCCGGCGCAGCATGAGCAGCATCGGGGTGAGATGGACCGCGGGCAGGCCGGTCTCACGCGCGATCTGCACGTCGGTCACACCACCGGTGTGCCGCGAGATCGTTTCGAGTACGCGCAGGGCGTACTGCACCGAGTGGAACGGCGCGGTCGGCTCGGGCTTCAGCGCCACGGTTTCCCCCTACCAGGTTGTTACCGCTTGCTCTACCACGATAGCCATCAAGAGGCCCACGTGGAGCGTCTGTTGAGGAGATTGATGGCTCAATCGAGCCCCTCTGACCTGGTCTATCCGCCTGGCATATGCCAAGGTCATGGACCTGTCCCGGTCTGCCGGGAATGCCCGGCGCGCGGTCTCCGTTCCCCTTCTCCGTACGGGCGCCCACTGGGGCGCACGAGCCGGACGGAACGGGAGCGACGACGATGAGCGACACCGAGGCCACGGGCCCCGAGGGTACGGGACCCGACGCGGGCGGAGCCGGCGCGACGGGGTCCGGCGCGCCCGCCCCCGGCGCTCCGGAGGCCGCCCCCGCAGGCCCGGTGCGCGGGACCGTCCGCGGTACGGCGCCGGTGCCGCTGTCCGTCCTCGACCTGGTCACCGTCGGCGCCGGCAGCACCGCCCACGCCTCCCTGCGCACCAGCGTGGAGATATCCCGGCTCGCCGAGTCCCGCGGCTACCACCGGCACTGGGTCGCCGAGCACCACTCCATGCCCGGGGTCGCCAGCTCCTCCCCGGCGGTGATCCTGGCCCACGTCGCCGCGCACACCTCCCGCATCCGCCTCGGCTCGGGCGGGGTCATGCTGCCCAACCACGCGCCGCTGGCCGTCGCCGAGCAGTTCGGCACCCTGGAGGCCCTCGCCCCGGGCCGGGTCGACCTCGGGCTGGGCCGGGCGCCGGGCACCGACCCGCGTACGGCCGCCGCGCTGCGCGGGCCCGGACGGCTGGACGAGGCGGCGGACGAGTTCCCCCGGCGGCTCGCGGAGCTGACCCGCTTCCTCGACGACGACTTCCCCGACGGGCACCCGTACGCCCGCGTGCACGCCGTCCCCGGCCCGGTCCAGGGGCCCGCCGCCCGGCCCCCGGTCTGGCTGCTGGGCTCGTCCGGCTTCAGCGCCCGCCTCGCGGGGGAGCTCGGGCTGCCGTTCGCGTACGCCCACCACTTCTCCGCCGCCGGCACCCTGCCCGCCCTGGACCTCTACCGGCAGAGCTTCCGCCCCTCGGCCGTGCTGGACGCCCCGTACGCGCTCATCGGGGTCTCGGCGCTCGCCGCCGACACGGCGGAGGAGGCCCGCGCCCAGGTGCTCACCGGGGCGCTGTCGATGCTGCGGCTGCGCAGCGGCCGGCCCGGGCTGGTGCCGACGCCCGAGGAGGCGGCCGCGTACCCCTTCACCCCGCTGGAGCGGGAGTTCGTGGACGGCTGGCTCGCGAACATCGTCCACGGCACCCCCGACGAGGTCCGCTCCGGGCTCGACGCGCTGGTGGCGCGGACGGGCGCGGACGAGCTGATGCTGACCGCGAACGCGCACGGCGGGGCCGCCCGGCTGCGCTCGTACGGGCTCGTCGCAGATGCGTACAGCATGCCCGTGACCGCCTAGTTCCGGACTCGATTCCAACCGGACGCAGGAGAACGGGGTTTGGCTGGTTTGTTGCCGAAAGCTTGCCGGAGCATGACCTAAGGCAGCCTTAAACCGCTCGTCACCCGGGGTGGCGGGCGGTTTCTGCTGTGCTCCCACGCCTCTGACGAGGGGATTTACCGGCCCAGTGGTCTAGTCCTTATTTGGTCCAAACCATTGACTGGGGTGCGCCGTGATCGCTATCACTTCTCTCACCCGAAGCTGATGCCCTCCCCTCCCACCCCCCGGAGGCAGTTCATGCACATCCGTAAACCCCTCGTCGCGGCCGCCGCCACGGCCGCGCTGGCCGCCGGGGCACTGGCCGCCTTCGCGGGAATCGGCACCGCCCAGGCCGCCGGCGCGGCCACCGGCTCCGCAGCCGCCGCCGGCGGCGTGCGGATCGCGTACTACGACCAGTGGAGCGTGTACGGCAACGCGTTCTACCCCAAGCACCTGGACACCCGGGGCATCGCGGGCAAGCTCGACGTCATCAACTACTCGTTCGGCAACATCCACCCCACCGACCTCACCTGCTTCGAGGCGAACAAGGCGGCGGGCGACGACAACAACCCCAACGCCGGTGACGGGGCGGGCGACTCGTACGCCGACTACAGCAAGTCCTTCAGTGCGGCCGACAGCGTCAGCGGGGTCGCCGACAAGTGGGACCAGCCGATCGTGGGCGTCTTCAACCAGTTCAAGCAGCTGAAGGCCAAGTACCCCAACCTGAAGATCAACATATCGATCGGCGGCTGGACCTACTCCAAGTACTTCAGCGACGCGGCGAAGACCGACGCCTCCCGCAAGAAGTTCGTGTCCTCCTGCATCGACCAGTACATCAAGGGCAACATCCCCAAGGCCGACGGCTACGGCGGCTCCGGCACGGCGGCCGGGATCTTCGACGGCATCGACATCGACTGGGAGTACCCCGGCTCCTCCGGCGGCCACCTCGGCAACCACTACGCGCCCGAGGACAAGCAGAACTTCACCCTGCTGCTCAAGGAGTTCCGCGACCAGCTCGACGCCTACGGCCAGGCCAACGGCGGCAAGAAGTACCTGCTCACCGCGGCCCTCCCGGCCGGCCAGGACAAGATCAAGTACATCGAGACGGACAAGATCGGTTCGTACCTCGACTACGCGAACATCATGACGTACGACATGCACGGCGCCTGGGACGGCGACGGGCCGACCTACCACCAGTCCCCGCTGCTGAACTCGCCCGCCGACCCGACCGACCCGATCGCCCCGGGCACCCAGAAGTACGGCGTCAAGAACGCCATCGACTCCTGGCTCGACGGCAACCCGGCCTACGGCATCGCGGGCGGCTTCCCCGCCAACAAGCTGACCCTGGGCTACGAGTTCTACTACCGCGGCTGGAAGGGCGTCCCCGCCGGCACCACCAACGGCCTCGCCCAGACCGCCACCGGCCCCTCCGGCGCCCGCCCGACCTCGCAGCAGGCCGGCATCGCCAACTACAAGGAGCTCGGCGGCATCGTCGACAACCCGGCGACCACCTTCTGGGACGACCAGGCCAAGGCCTCGTACTTCTACAAGGACGGCGAGTTCTTCACCGGCCTGAACCAGAAGTCCATCCAGGCCCGCGTCGACTACGGCAAGAGCCGCGGCCTGGCCGGCGCGATGATGTACTCCCTGCTCGGCCTGGACGACAAGACCACCCTGCTGAACCAGATCAACGACGCCCTCGGCGGGACCACCACGCCCCCCACCACCCCGCCGACCACGCCTCCCACGACTCCGCCCACCACCCCGCCCACGACGCCCCCGACCACCCCGCCGACCACGCCGCCGGCCGGCTGCGGCAGCACCCCGGCGTACGTCGCGGGCCAGGTCTACACCGGCGGCAGCGAGGTCGCGTACAACGGCCACAAGTGGAAGGCCCAGTGGTGGACGCAGAACGAGGTGCCCGGCACCACCGGTGAATGGGGCGTCTGGAAGGACCTCGGCGCCTGCTGATCCCCCCACCCGGCGCCGAGCGCCGGCCGCCCCCGAGCCCCTTCCCGGGCCGGGGGCGGCCGTGCGCCCGGGGGCGCGGCGACCTCAGAGCCCGCTGACGTCCGGCCGGGCGCTGATCATCTCGGCGATCCGCTCCGGGGCCACCGCGCGCGAGTACAGCCAGCCCTGACCGGTGTCGCACCCCACCCGCCGCAGCCGGGCCGCCTGCCCGGCGGTCTCCACGCACTCGGCGGTCACCGTCAGCCCCAGCCGGTGCGCCAGCTGCACCAGGGCCTCCACGATCGTCTCGTCGGCCGGGTTCGGGTGCGTGCCCTCCTCGTAGCGGAAGCCGCGCACGAAGGACCCGTCCAGCTTCAGCACCGACACCGGCAGCCGCGACAGGTAGGCCAGGTTCGAGTACCCGGTGCCGAAGTCGTCGATCGCGATCCGCACGCCCATGTCGCTGAGCGCCTGGAGGGCCTGCAGGGGCCGCCCCGCCGAACCCATCACCGCGGACTCCGTCAGCTCCAGCTGGAGCAGCTGCGGGGCCAGCCCGGTCTCGGCGAGGATCTCCGCCACGTCCCCGACCAGGTCCGAGTCCCACACCTGGCGCACGGCCACGTTCACCGACACGAACACCGGGGAGTCGCTGGGCTGCTCGATCTGCCAGCGCCGCGCCTGCCGGCAGGCCGTGCGCAGCACCCACTGGCCCAGCTGCACGATCGACCCGTCCTCCTCGGCGATCCCGATGAACCGATTCGGCGTCAACGTGCCGAACTGCGGGTGGTTCCAGCGCACCAGAGCCTCCACCCCGCGCACCACCCCGCTCTCCAGGTCCACCAGCGGCTGGTACTCCAGCTCGAACTCGCCGCCCTCGACGGCCGGGCGCAGCGAACTGGAGAGCGCCTGCCGCGTCATCCGGTGCGCGTTGCGCTCGGGGTCGAAGAGGGTCCAGCGGGCCTTGCCGTCGGCCTTCGCCCAGTACAGGGTCGTGTCCGCCGCCTGCATCAGGCCCGTCGCCGAGGTCCCGGCGGCGTCCCGCTCCACCACGCCGATCGACGCGGACACCGAGAGCCGCTGCCCGGCCAGGTCGAAGGGCTCCTGGACGGCGGCCAGCACGCTGCGCGCCAGGTCCGCGAGCTGCTCGGTGCCGGTGGAGTCCTCGACCAGCAGCGCGAACTCGTCGCCGCCGAGCCGGGCCACGAGGTGCCCGCCCGAACGCCCGTAGCCGGACTGGTCGGCGCAGTGCGTCAGCCGGGCCGCGACGGCGGTCAGCAGCCGGTCGCCGACCCGGTGGCCCAGGGTGTCGTTGACGGCCTTGAACCCGTCGAGGTCCAGGTAGCACAGGCCGATCCGGCCCGTCCCGCCGCTGCCGTACGCGGAGGCCTCCAGGGCCGCCGAGAGTCGCTCGAAGAACAGCGCCCGGTTGGGCAGCCGGGTCACCGGGTCGTGCATCTGGAGGTGGCGCAGCCGCGCCTGGAGGTCGCGCCGGTCGCTGATGTCGGCGACGGACAGCAGCACGTCCTGGGTGCCGGGCACGGGGCCCAGGGTGACCTCGGTCCACAGCGAGTGCCCGTCGGGGTGCTTGAGGCGGCGGGTGCAGCGCAGCCGGGCCTGCCGCCCGCGCAGCACCTCCTGGTACGCCTGCCAGGTGCGGGCCTCGGCGGCCAGGTCCACCAGGTCGGCGGCGCACTGCCCGGTGAGCTCGTGCGGCTCGCCGCCCAGCAGGGCGGCCAGCGCCCGGTTGGCGGCGATGACGTCGCCGCCGCGGCCGACGAGGGCCATGGCGAGGTGCGCCGCGTCGAAGGCGGCGCGGTAGTCCCGGCTTTCGCCCGCTGCCGGACCGCCGATCACCCCGGCCGCCCTGACGTCGGCGCCGGTGCCGGCGGCCGCGATCCGCGCCGGCGGTGCGGACATGCCCGGCACGGCCGGCACTGCTGGGTGACGCTCCGTAAGGGCCGATCGGATGCTGTCGGCCGCCGAACCGGTTCCCTCTGAGCTTCCGTTCACCCTTGGCTCCCGCAGTGTTCGTGAGTGTCGGTGCAGGAAAGTGTGCCGATCATAGAGGCTGCCGGGGGCCCTATCCAGCGGCGTCGCCGTGTGGGGCACGGGCCGTCGCCGTGCTGACGTTCCGTCGGCCGGTTCCTGACGTTCCGTCGACCATCGCCGGGTGACCGATTCCGCACGCCCGTGAGCACACCGGGACCAGGTCTGATCCCGGGTGACCGGTCGTGACGTTCCGTACGTCCGTGCGTCAGCTCCGGGGGTCACCGGCTTGCCGTAGTGCTCACTCGTGTGGGGCAGAGGAACGGGGCATAAGTAAGACAATCACCTCAAGGTGGATGGAACAGGACGAATCCACCACCGGAGGTCGATGTGCCGCGACAGCTGACACCCGGGGGAGTGGACCGCTCCCGCATGCGAAGTACGGCGGCCATCCTCACCTCGATGACGGCGCTCGCCGCCATGTCACTCGTCGCGGGACCCGCCGTGGCCGCGAGCCCCGCCACCGGCGGGCCCTGTGCGCTGACCCGCACGGCCGCGCACCACTCCCTCGGCCTGGACACCTGGAACCGGGCCTACCCCAAGCCGGTGCGCACGCTCCACGCGGTGATGGTCTTCCTCTCCTTCCCTGACCACCGGACAGCCGTGACGCCGAAGGAGCTGGCCGCCGACTACTTCCCGGCGACCAGCGACTTCTTCGAGCGGGCCTCCTACGGCCGCTTCCGGCTGGTCCCGCACCCGCAGCAGCAGTGGATCAGGATGCCCCGCCCGTCGACCGCGTACGGGATACGGCGCGACTGGGCCCCGGACGCCCGGGCCGCCTACCTGCGGGACGCGGTGGCCGCCGCCGATCCGTCGGTGGACTTCAGCCGGTACGACATCGTGTACTTCGTCGCCGACCCCAACGCCCCGGGCGTGGACTCCGACGCCACCAAGGTCGTCAACTTCGACCGCCCCCTGCGGGCCGACGGCACCGACCTGAGGCGGATCGTCACCGTCTTCGAGCGGCACCCGCCGGACCGCAACGTGCTGGCGCACGAGACCGGGCACGTCTTCGACCTGCCCGACCTCTACCACCGCCCGACGGACGGCAAGGGCGACTGGGACACGTACGTCGGCGACTGGGACGTCATGGGCAGCCAGTTCGGGATGGCCCCGGACCTGTTCGGCTGGCAGAAGTGGAAGCTGGGCTGGCTGGACGCCTCCCAGGTCGACTGCGTGCGCTCCGGGACCTCCCTGCACACCCTCCAGCCGCTCTCGCAGCCCCTGCGGCCCGGAGCCACCGGCGGCACCCGCCTCGCGGTGATCCGCACGGGCACCGGCAGCGCGATCGCGGTCGAGGCGCGCGCCTCCGCCGGCAACGACGGGGACACCTGCACGGAGGGGGTGCTGGTCTACCGGGTCCGCAACGAGGCGGCCTCGGGCGGCGGCCCCATCGAGGTGCTGGACGGCCATCCCCGCACGGAGGCCTGCTGGGACCGCTCGGTGTACCCGCCGCTGGCGGACGCCCCGCTGGAGGTGGGGGAGACCTTCACCGTCCCGGGGGAGCACATCACCATCGAGGTGGCGGACCGGACGCTGTCCGGGGCGTACACGGTGAAGATCACGACCTGAGGCCGGACGTCTGGCACCGGACGCCGGACACGAAGAAGGCCCCCACTCGATGAGTGGGGGCCTTCTCCCGTCTGTGCGCCGCCAGGGACTCGAACCCCGGACCCGCTGATTAAGAGTCAGCTGCTCTAACCAACTGAGCTAGCGGCGCTTGCTGACGTCGTAGACATTAGCATCCGGATCCGCCGGACCGGAAATCGATACCGGGGCCGGACCCCGCGCGGCGTGCAGGAACGCCCACAGCAGACAGTCGGGGCCGGGCAGCCAGGGCAGCCGGGTGTCCGGCGCCACCAGCCACCGGGAGGGCCCGGAGCCGGGCCGCAGCGGGGGCACGGTCACGGCGTCGCCGTGGCCGTGGCACAGCGGCGCCGGGGCCGGTGTGGCCGGTCCCCACTCCTCCCAGGCGAGCAGTGCGGGGAGGCGGTGGGCGGTCCCGGGCGAGGCGAACAGCAGCATCCGCCCCCGGTGCACGGCGGCGGGCCCCGACCCGGGCCCGCGCTCCCACAGCAGGTCGAGCATCCGCCGGCCGAGCACGAGCGGAACGTTGACGACGTCGAAGGCGGTCCCGCACGGCAGCACGGCGTGCGCGTCGGGCCGCCCCTGCCACACCGCGAGGGTGCTCCCCGGGTGCACGCAGGCGGAGGCCAGCCAGGCGGCACCCTGCGGGGTGACCTGGGTGGCGGGCGCGGTGCGCGCGTCGATGCCGTCGAGGGCGGGGCGGGCGGCGGCCGTCGTCAGGATCGTCATATGCCAATGTCTACCGCGCGTAGTGTGTCGGTTCCCACGAGTTACCGAAAACCGGGACAGGGCGGGGTCGGATGCGGTATTTTGCCCGGCCCTCAGGCCTCCGGCGGGGTGCCGCGCTGGAGGTCCTCGCCGAACTCGATCATGCGGCGGGCGTAGTCCTCGGTCCATTCCGCCGCCTCGGCGATCGCGGACGGGGAGAGGCGGTCGAAGCGGCGGGGGTCGGCCAGCTGGGCCGCCGCCAGGGCCTGGAACTCCTCGGCCCGGCTCTGGGCGGCCCGGAAGGCCAGCGTCAGCTCGGTCGCGCGTGCCAGCAGTTCCCGCGGGTCCTCGATCGACTCCAGGTCGAAGAAGTGCTCCGGGTCCGCGACGGCCTCCGAGGGCTCGAAGAGCAGCGGCGCCGGCCGCTGCCTCCGCTCGGTCCGTTCGGGCTCTGCCATGCGTGTCCTCCTGCGCGTACGAAATTCCTCCGGGCCACCCTCCATTGTCCAGCGCCTGGCAAGGGTGCCGGGCGTCACGCCGTGGCGGGCTCCTTCACCAGCGCGGCGATGTCGTCGAGCACGCCCGACACCTCGGCCGCCAGGCCCTCCGGCGCGGCGAAGCCGTCGGCGCCGAGCAGGCCGAGGACGCCGGGGACCGCCGCCGAGCGGGCCGCGGGCACCATGCCGACCTGGGTGAGCACCGGCAGCAGCATCTCGGCGGCCGGGGTGCCGCCCGTGCCGCCCGCGCTGTAGCTGACGATGCCGACCGGCTTGCCCTGCCACTCGGCGTAGAGGAAGTCGACGGCGTTCTTGAAGGGCGCGGTGAAGCCGCCGTTGTACATCGGCAGGACGAACAGGAACGCCTCGGCCGGCTCGATGAGCGCGCTCCAGTCGCGGGTGTGCTGGTGGGTGTAGTTGCCGCTGGAGGGGAACTCCGGCTCGTCCAGGAACGGGAGGGCCACCTCGGCGAGGTCGACCGGGGTCACCTCGAAGGAGCCGTGCTCGCGGGCGAGGTCCGCCACCCAGCGGGCGAGGGGGCCGCCGGCGGAGGTGGGGCGGTGGGCGGCGTAGATGACGTGCAGGCGGGTCATGGCGCGAACTCCCGTTCGGTGCGGAGGTGATGGTGCTGGTGCAGCCTTGTTGTTGATGTGTCACGTAGACAACTCGATGGTGCGTGATATGTCAACTAGGTAGGTGATGTGTCACCAACCTGGTTAGGCTGCCCCCATGACCGAAGTGCCCGAGTCCGCCCACCCCCGCTGGCTCACCGAGTCCGAACAGGACGCCTGGTACGCCTGGCGCCGGATGTTCCCCCTCGTCAACGCCGAGATCGCCCGCGACCTGCACCAGGACAGCGCGCTCTCCGAAGCCGACTACGACGTCCTGTCGGTGCTCGGCTCCACCGACGGCCACCGCATGCGCATCACCGCGCTCGCCTGCCTGATGAGCTGGTCCCGCAGCCGCCTCTCCCACCAGCTCACCCGCATGGAACAGCGCGGCCTGGTGCGCCGCGAGGAGGTCGCCTGCGACGGCCGGGGCGCGGAGGTGGTGCTCACCGGCGACGGTGTGGACGCGATCACCGACGCGGCCCCGCGGCACGTCGAGTCCGTACGCCGCCACCTGATCGACGTCCTGACCCCCGATCAGCTGCGCACCTTCGCCGAGGTCGGCGAGACCCTCCGCCGCACCTTCGGCGCCACCCGCAAGTAGGGTCGGCCGATGACCGAGGACGAACTGGCCGACGCCGAGCGCGGGCTCGGGATCCGCTTTCCCGACGAGTACCGCGCCTACCTGCGCGACGCCGCCGACGGGGCCGCCCACCGGGTGGTGCGGACGGAGGCGGGCTGGCGGTGGCCGGGCGACCGGCGGCTGCGGCCCGACCTGCTGCCCGTGCCCTTCCCGCACCCCGACTCCTACACGGGGGCCGACGCGGCGCTGTGGGCGCGCGAGCCCCTGGCCGCGGACTACCCGGACGAGGCCTCCCACCAGGCGGCCTGGGAGGCCTGGGACGCGGAATGCGAGGAGTTCGAGGAGTGGCGGACCGCGGGCGCCGTGCTCCTGGAAGAACACGGCTGCGGCTTCGCCACCCTGCTGGCGGTGACCGGTCCGCTGGCCGGGACCGTGTGGTGGGACGGCCGCGCCAGCTGCGACCGCATCGTCCCGCTCTCCCTCGACCACGGCGGCGGAGCCGGGCCGGTCACCTTCGGCGAGTGGCTCGGCCGCAGCTCCTGGGACCTCCTCCCGCCCGGCTGGGGGTAGCCCCTACGGCCGTCAGGGCACGCGGTGTTCGGTGAGGTGGGCGAGGACCGAGTGGTTGGCCTCCCAGCCGTCCGGGGCTGTGTTCTTCGGCCGCCTCCGGCGGCGGGCCGGACTCCGTCCGGCGTTGCCGGGGCCGGCCCGCGTGGCCGGGGTCAGGGCCGCCAGGGCACGCGGTGTTCGGTGAGGTGGGCGAGGACCGAATGGTTGGCTTCCCAGCCGTCCGGGAACTTGATGGTCGCGCCCAGCTGGACCGGTTCCGTGGACGGGTGGTCGTCCAGGAGTTCCGCTATGCCCGCCCGGGCGACCACCACGCAGGCGTGCCGGTGGCGGGAGGCCAGGACGCACAGGCGGCCCGTCTCCAGGTGGAAGGCGGTCGCGTCGGGGCGGCCCGACAGGGGGTGGAGGACCACCGTGAGGTCGTACTCGCGGCCCTGGAGCCGGTTCGCGGTGTCCACCGTGACGCCCGTGACGCCCAGGGCGGCCAGGGCCGAGCGGACGGCCGCCGCCTGGTCGCGGTGCGCGGTGCCCACCGCGATCCGGGACGGGGTCAGGGGCGCGGGGGCCGGGGACTGCTCGTCCGAGGTGACCGCCCCGCGGTCCAGCGCGCGGCGGACCACCAGCGCCACCGCCCCCACCGCCTCCGGGTCCGTGCGCGGGGTGTGCCGGGCCGGGAGCTCCAGCAGGCCCCAGCCCGCCTCGGCCGCCTCGTCCAGCACCCGGTCCGGGCCGGAGCCGTCCGACGGGACCCCGTACGCGAGCCGCCGCTCGCCGGGACCGGTCCCGCTGCGGAACTGCGAGTACGGGTAGAAGGCGCGCGAGACCAGCGGCGCGGCCGTCGCCGGGAGCCGCCACGACACCGGGAGCCGGTGCTGCGGCAGCTGGGGGTTGTGGGCGAGGAGGGTGCTCACCGCCGAGGCGGAGGGGTCGTAGGACAGCCCGGCCCACTGCTCCGCGCCGACCACGCTGAACGGGTCCAGCTGCCCGGGGTCACCGACGAACAGCGCCCGCTCGAACAGCCCGGCCACGGCCAGCAGCGCGTCGGAGCGCATCTGGTACGCCTCGTCGACGATCGCGTGCTCCCAGGGCTCCGCCCGCACGTACGCCCATTTCGCGGCCGTGGAGATGGTGACGGGGAGTTCGGCCAGGTCGGCCGGCTTGGCGGAGAGGGTGACCGAGGGCAGCTCCCGCAGGGCCGGGTCGTAGGCGTCGGCGTCGCTGCTGTGCAGCCGGCCGACCTTCAGCTCCGGGTCCTTGGCGGCGAGCCGCAGCACCAGGTCGTCCACCTGCGCGTTGGTCTGCGCGACCACCATCAGCCGGCGCCCGGCGGCGGCCAGTTCCCGGGCCGCGCGCACCACCAGCGTCGACTTGCCGGCCCCGGGCGGGGAGTCGACGACCACGCCCCGCTCGGTGCCGTGCAGCGTGTCGTGGAGGATGGCGGCGGTCGCCCGGTCGGCGGCCGCGCCCGGGTCGAAGGCGGTGGTCACAGCAGGTCCTCGTCGGTCACGGCGTCCAGGGCGGGGGCGGTCGCGGATCCCGGCGGGCCGCCGTGCGTCCACGGGGTGTTCTCCGGGTCGGGCAGCTTCGGGCCGCCGCGCGCGTCGTGCTCGAACAGGGTCCAGCACAGCCGGTCGCCCTTCTCCGGCACCGAGCCCGCCACCGGTTCCCGGCCCGCGCCCATCTTGTCGAGGACCCGCAGCAGCAGCCGCCCGTCCTCCTCGCGGCCGGCGAACTCGAAGGCCTGCTGGCGGCCGTCCAGCGAGCGGAACACCTTGCCGCCGCCCTCGTCCGCGAGCTGCGGCCGGTCGTCGGTGGCCACCGTCAGCAGCGGGCGCGGGCGGGGCCGCTTGCCCTCGGTCCACTCCATCGTCACCTCGGTGACCTCACCGGCGAAGGCCTCGCCCGCGAACCGCCGGTCCGCCATGACGAGCGGGTCGTCCAGCGCCTCCTGGGCGTCGAGGCGCACCTGTTCGGTCTCCCGCGTGGCGAGCTTCTGGGCGGCCGTGACCGCGTCGTCGCGGCGCGGCTGCGGCGGTTCGCCCGCGCGCACCCGGTCGCGGTGGCTGGTGAAGGACCACCGGTCGCGGGTCCAGCGCTCCTCGACCCGCTCGCCCGGCGGCAGGGCGCGCAGCAGGTCGATCGCCTCCCACGTCTGCCACCAGGTGTTCTCCATCTGGGCCAGGACCAGCCGGCGGACCGCCCGCTCGGCGAGCCGTGCGGTGTCCCCGTCGCGGGGCTCGCCCGCCGCGCGCGCGGCGTCGAACTTCGCGATCGCCGGGGCCAGCAGCCGGTTGTCGAAGGCGGGGTCGGTGGCCGGGCCGGCCGGCGGGCACAGCAGCTGCCCTTCCTGGTCCCGGCCGAGTTCCATCCGCAGCGCCCACTCGGCGCCGGAGACGCCCTCGGGCGGGGCGATCCAGGCGAGGAGGGAGCCCAGGTGCTGGTCCTCCAGGTTGCTCTGGCCGGTCGCCCAGTGCCGGGAGAGCAGGTCGGTGGCGGCCAGCAGCATCGAGGAGCCGGGCACCCGGGAGCGTTCGGCGAGGTGGGTGAACCAGCGGCCCATCAGCGGGACCCGGGAGGGCGCCGGGTACGGGTTCTCGGGGTCCTCCTCGGCGGTCCGGCGGAACCGCATGGACCGGCCCAGCAGCCGTACGTACTCGATGCCGGCCCGGCTGGGGACGACGATCTGCGGCGCGTCCACGCAGAGTTCGGCCTCGACCTTGGTCCGCTTGCCGGTCTCCGGGTCGGTCTCGGTCCGCTCGGCGGGCTCGACGACGTCCTCGTAGCCCTCGATGTAGGGCATCAGCAGCCGGGCCAGCTCGCCGAGGAACTCCCAGCGCAGGTCCCGGTCGCGGGGCTGCGGTATGACGAGGATCCGCGGCTCGTTGCGGTCGGTGCCGAGCATCGCCCCGAGCGGGGCCCCGGCCTCACCGGCGGTGGTCAGCGGGACGAGGACCAGCGGCTCGGCGCCCAGGTGGCGGTGGCGTACGGTCGCCAGCGGCCGGGCGCGGCCCGCGCGGACCGCCTCCAGCCGGGCGAGGGTGCTCAGCAGGGGCATTCGGGGGTCTCCGGGGCCTGGTACGGGGGTCGGGCGGCGGCCTGCTCCAGGGCCTCGGCGCGCAGCCGGGCCGCCCGGTGCAGCGCGTCCGCGGTGGGGTCGCCGTCGGGGCCCGCGCCGGAGGCGGCCGCGAGGGCCCCCTCGATGCTGCCGAGACCGCCCAGCTCGCCCCGTACGGACCGGCCGAGCGCGGCGGGCTCCCCGGCGGCGCGGGAGCGCTCGCGGCAGTGGAAGGCCAGCTCGCAGGCGGCCAGGCACTCGGGGGCGTACGCGGCGGAGACCGCGGCGACGGCCTCGGTCAGTTCGCCGGCGGGACGGGCGGGGTCGAAGCACAGGCCCTCGGGCAGGCCGGCGGCCAGGTCCTCGATCCGCGTCAGCCGCGCCAGCTGGCGACGGGTGACGGCCCGTTCGCGGCGGACGTCGACCGGTTCGGCGGTGGGCAGGTTGGAGAAGTCCTTGGGGCAGACCAGCAGGACCCGGTGGTCGACCTCGGCGCCGGACAGCTTCGCGGCGGTCTGCTCCAGGGCCAGCACGTACACGGCGGCCTGCCGGGCGGCGGCGCCCACCTTCGCGGCGTCGGCGGCCCCGTCGATCATCGGGAACGACTTGATCTCCACGACGGTCCAGCGGCCGTCGGGGTGCACCACGACGGCGTCGGGCTCCAGGTAGGCGGGGGTGCCCGCCACCTCCAGGGCCAGCATCGGATGGTCGAGCAGGGTCCAGGTCCGCGCGGCCGTCGCCTCGCGCAGGGCCAGCGCGGTTCGGGCGGCCCGGCCCTCCGGTCCGGCGGCGGTGAGGTCGGGCACCCGGGCGTCGGGGCCGGGCGGCTCCGCCGCGGCGCCGAGGCGGGAGTGCACCAGGCGCAGCAGTTCGGCCCCGCCGTCGCCCTTGACCTTGGCCTCGAAGGAGTTCCCGCGGACGATCGCGAACTGGGACTGGCCGAAAGCGGCCGGTGTGCCGAGCGCGGCGGCCAGGGCGGTCTTGTCCACTCCGGCGCCGTCGAGGAGCGCCCGTCTGCCGCAGCCCGGGTTCGCGGCGAGCGCGGCGAGCGCCCGGGCGTCGAGCGGACGGGGCGGCACGGCGGGGCCGCGCAGGTCGGCGAGCCGCTGCCGCAGTGTCGTCGTCTGGGGCGGGCCGCTGGGCGGGTAGGAGCTCACGGGCGGAAGTGTCCCATCCGCCACTGACAATCGTGGACCTACGGCCGAAACGGACCGATTCTCGCCGCCGGGGCCGCCCCGGCCCGGTCCGGGTGCGCGGGCGGGCGATGATGGGGGGACGACGGATTCGCGCATGCCAGGGCGAACCACCACGGACCGGGAGAAACACAGATGGCCCCCCGCATCCTGCTGGCCCGCCACGGCCAGACGGCATGGTCCCTGCTCGGCAAGCACACCGGACGGACGGACGTGCCCCTGCTGGAGGAGGGCAGGCAGGGGGCGAAGCGGCTGGGCGAGCGGCTCGCCGGTGAGCCCTGGGCCTCGCTGCGCGGACTGGAGGTGCGCACCAGTCCGCTGGTCCGGGCGAGCGAGAGCTGCGACCTGGCGGGCTTCGGGGTGCGGGCCGAGCCGTGGGACACCCTCATGGAGTGGGACTACGGCGACTACGAGGGGATGACCCCGGCCGAGATCCAGGCGGTCCGGCCGGGCTGGCTGATCTGGCGCGACGGGGTGCCCGGCGGGGAGTCCGTCGCCGACGTCGCGGCCCGCGCGGACGAGGTGGTCGCCTGGGCCCGCTCCGCCGAGCGGGACGTCCTGGTCTTCGCGCACGGGCACGTCCTGCGCACCCTCGCCGCCCGCTGGCTGGGCTTCGAGGCCTCCTTCGGCGCGCGCATCCGGCTGGACCCGACCTCCCTGTCGGTCCTGGGCTGGGCGTACGGGGCGCCGGCCCTGGAACGCTGGAACGACACCGGACACCTGGACGGGTAGGCGCCCCCTGGCCGCAGCCGGCCGGGTTCAGGCCTGGGCGTGGCGGGTCAGGAAGGCGCCGACGCGCGGGGAGCGCTGGTGCGGGACCAGGGTGCGGGCGGTGCCCGCCAGCATGGAGCGGATCCGGGTCGACCGGACCTCCGCGAGCAGGTCGAGCACCCGCCCGCCCGCCCAGGCGGCCTCGTCGGGCGCCCCGGCGTGGGCCAGGTCGCCGGCGAGCTCCGCGGTGTAGAGGGCCACGTTCCGCGCGAAGTGCGGGTCCTGGAGGTCGGCCGCCCGGCGGGCGTGCCGGGCCGCGCGGGCGTGCTCCCCGAGCGCCGCCCAGCAGCGCGACTCCAGGGACTCCAGCTCGGCCTCGCCGAAGAAGGACATCCACTCCGGGTCTGCGGCGCACGCCCCCCGGGCGAACTCGGTGTGCGCCCGGGTCAGCGCCTCCTCGCAGGCCCGCCGGTCGCCGAGCCCCGACCAGCCGCCCGCCTCCCGCAGCGCCAGCAGCGACAGCAGCCGGGGCGAGCCCAGCGAGCGGGCCGCGCGCCGGCCGGCCTGGGCGGCCCGTACCGATTCGCGGGGGCGGCCGCAGTCCCGGGCGAGGAAGGCCATGTTGCTGAAGGCGTGCGCCTCCAGGCCCGCGTCCCCCGCCACCCGGGCGGTGGCCAGGGCCTCGGCGTAGTGCGAGCGGGCGTCCTCGAAGCGGCCCGAGTCGTGGGCCAGCCAGCCCACCGAGACGGCCAGCTCCCCGGCTCCCGCGTGCAGCCGGTCCTCGGTGGACTGCCGGGTGGCCCCGGCGTCGAGCAGGGCGTAGGCGGTGCGCAGGGGCTGGGCGGCCCGCCGGTAGAGGGCGTCGGCGCCGTGCCGGTCGTCCAGCAGCCGGATCTGGCGTACGGCGTCCTCGACGGCGGCGGCCTCGGCCTCGCCGGCGCGGGCGGGGATGCGGCGGCTGTCGCCGAGCAGGGTGAGGCTGAGGGTCGCGGCCGCGACGGTCGCGGAGCCGCCCGCCATGAACGCGCGGCGCAGCACGTCGCTCTCCTTGGAACGGTGGATGAGGTGGGTGAAGACCGGCGGGGTGGGCAGGGCGCGCTGGGCGGCCCGTCCGCGGACCGCCTCGCGGGGGGAGAAGCCCAGGTCGGCCAGGGTGCGGCCGGGGAACATGTGGAGGAAGACCCGCTCGTAGGCGTAGTTGGGGCAGCGGATCTCGCCCGATTCGACGCGGCCGATGTAGCGGGCGTCGCAGGAAACCGTTTCGCCGATCTCCCGTGCGGCCCGTCGCACCATGGCCGCGAACTCGGCCGGGGAGTGCGCTCCGCGCAGCCGCCGGAAGCTGGAGTTGGGTGAGTGGGGTGACGCCGCCATGGACGCTGCCTCTCTGGACACGCTCGCCCCGGAGTCGGGTGCTCCGGCGCGCATGAACGTACCGCCAGCGAGGGGGCCCCCACGCGGTGTTTGGCTACAAAACGGATATCTCACCCGCGATCCGCCATGAACTGCCATCCTTTGCGGCGTCTTGCCGCCGCACCTGTTGACGCTTCGCCGCGTTGAACCCATGCGGATACGGATCGAGGAGGGGTTCCCCTTGGTGGAGGCCGGCATGGACAGCATTGGTACGAACACCGCGCCCGACGCCGGCGCGACCCCGCTCACCGCCCCGGTCGCGGCCCTGGCGCCGGCCCCGGCCCCCTTCCCGGCGCCGGACCTGGTGACGGTCTCGGTCCGCCAGGGGCTGGAGGCCGTGGACATCATCCGCCGGGGTGCCGGGCAGGCGGTGCCCGCGGTCGGCCCGGTCCTGCACGACTGCTCCGGCGACACCCTCGGCTTCCTGGTCCCGCCCGGCACCGCCGACGCCTGGGACCTGCCGGGCAGTGCCTGTACGCAGACCAACGGGCGCGGGATGCGCTTCGGCGACCTGGCCGCCGCGCCGACCGCGGGCGGCACGGGCTGGCTGCTGCCGCCGGAGGCGGTGGGGCCGGTCACCGATCCGGAGGTGCTGCGCGCGGCGCTCGGCGAGGCGGCCCGGCTGATCGAGGCGGCCGACAACTGCCGGTGAAGCTCTGGCCAGCGATAATGGGGGCGTGGCAGGCAAGGGCGCAGGCAGGGACAAGGGCAGGAACCGCGACGGGGCCCGGCGGGGCACCGCCGAACCGGTCACCGGACAGGTGGGCGGCGGCCTGGCCGAGCTGGCCCCGGACCGCGAGCGCGCCCGGGCCTGGACCCTGCTGATCGACGGGGCGCCGCAGTCCCACGTCGACCTGGACGACCCCGGGCACCTGGACTTCGCCTACCAGCGCCGCATCGGCCACCTGATCGACCTCGCCGCCCCCGCCCGGCAGCCCCTGAACGTGGTGCACCTGGGCGGCGGCGCCTTCACCCTGGCCCGCTACACGGCCGCCGCGCGCCCCCGCTCCGCGCAGCAGGTGGTGGAGATCGACGCGGCCCTGGTGGCCTTCGTACGGGAACACCTGCCGCTGGACCCGCAGGCGCGGGTCCGGGTCCGGGCGGTCGACGCGCGGGCGGGGCTGGCGAAGGTGCCGGACGGCTGGGCGGACCTGGTCATAGCCGACGTGTTCAGCGGGGCCCGCACCCCGGCGCACCTGACGAGCGCCGAGTTCCTGGACGACGTGCGCCGGGCGCTGTCGCCCACCGGGTGGTACGTGGCCAACCTCGCCGACGGGCCGCCGCTGACGCACCTGCGGGGCCAGGTCGCCACCGCCGCCTCCCGCTTCGAGCGGCTCGCGCTGGCCGCGGATCCCGTCGTCTGGCGGGGGAAACGTTTCGGCAATGCGGTGCTCGTGGCCTCCGACCGGGAGCTGCCGGTCGCGGAGTTCACCCGCCGCGTGGCGAGCGACCCGCACCCGGGCCGGGTGGAGCACGGCCGGGCCCTGCAGGACTTCACCGGCGGCGCGACCCCCGTCTCCGACGCCTCGGCGACCGCCTCGCCACAGCCGCCGGCCTCGGTGTTCCGCTAAGGGGCTACGGGTCGACGGTCTCCACCGTCGGCGGGTGGTCGTGCCAGGTGCAGAAGACCGACACCTCGCGGCCGTCACGGGTGAAGGTGACCCGGATCCAGAAGTCCTGTTTCCACACCTGCACCCGCCACCCCGCCTCCGGGGTCGCCGACACCAGGGCGGCGGAGGAGGCGCCGAGGTCGAAGACCACCCGGCCGCCCGAGACCGAGTACCCCTTCACGTTCCCGGACCCGCCCTGACCGCCGGCCTCCTGGAGCGGGCGCTGCTGCCCGGCCGGCGGGGCGGACCTCGACCGCGCGGGCGCCGAGGGGGTGGCCGGCGGCGCCGCGGAACCCGGCGCGGACGGCGGGGCCGAGGCCGACGGCGACCCGGACCCGGCCGACGGCGACGGCACCGGCTCGGGCCCCCGCGTCGAGGAGGACAGCGGCCGGGTCGTCAGCGGAACCGCGAGCGGGGGATCGTAGGCCGTCCCGGACATGACGGTGTGCACACCCCACCACGACAGGGTCACGGCGGCCGCGGTCGCCACCACCCAGGCCATGGCATGTACAAGTCCTCGTCGCATCAGGGCACATAGTGCACCACACGTCACAAGCCCGTACCGGCACCTCCCGGGGTCGCCCGAATGGACTACCGTGCGCCCATGGCAAGTGTGCTCGTGGTCGAGGACGACCAGTTCGTACGTTCCGCCCTGATCCGGCACCTGACCGAGGCCGCCCACACCGTACGGAGCGTCGGCACGGCGCTGGAGGCCCTGCGCGAGGTCGCCCACCACCGGTTCGACGTGGTCATCCTCGACCTCGGCCTGCCCGACCTCGACGGCTCCGAGGCCCTGAAGATGCTGCGCGGCATCACCGACGTGCCGGTCATCATCGCCACCGCCCGCGACGACGAGGCCGAGATCGTCCGGCTCCTCAACGACGGCGCCGACGACTACCTCACCAAGCCGTTCTCCGTCGAGCACCTCTCCGCCCGGATGGCCGCCGTCCTGCGCCGCTCCCAGGCCGCCGCGGCCGAACCGCCGCCGCGGGTGCTGCGCGTCGGCGGGCTCGCCATCGACCCGCTGCGCCGCCAGGCCGAACTCGACGGGACCGTACTGGACCTGACCCGGCGGGAGTTCGACCTGCTGGCCTTCCTCGCCGGGCGGCCCGGGGTGGTGGTGGCCCGGCGGGAGCTGCTCGCCGAGGTCTGGCAGCAGTCGTACGGGGACGACCAGACCATCGACGTCCACCTGTCGTGGCTGCGCCGCAAACTCGGCGAGACCGCCGCCCGGCCGCGGTACATCCACACCCTCAGGGGCGTGGGCGTGAAGCTGGAGCCGCCGCTGTGAGATGGGCGCTGGTCAAGGTCTGTCTGGCCGTCACCACCATGGTGGCCGTGGCCTTCGCGGTGCCGCTGGGGCTGGTGGTGCAGGAGATGGCCAGTGACCGGGCCTTCTCCAACGCCGAGCGGCAGGCCGCCACCATGGGGCCCACCCTGTCCATCACCACCGACCCGGTGCAGCTGCGCAAGGCCGTCGAGTCCACCGAGATGGGCGCCGCCCGGCGGATGGCCGTCCACGTCCCCGCCATCGGCGGCGCCGCCCCCGTGGACATCGGCGACGGCTGGGCGGGCGCGCACGCGGTGGCCGAGACCCGCTCCATGGGCCGGGCGACCACCGCCGAGGCCGCCGGCGGGGGCTCCGCGCTGCTCCAGCCCATCGCCCTCGGCTCCGGGGACATCGCCGTCATCGAGATCTACGTGCCCGAGAGCGAGGTCAGCAACGGGGTCGCCACCGCCTGGCTGATCCTCGCCGGCGTCGGCCTCGCCCTGGTCGTCGGCTCGGTGGCGGTGGCCGACCGGCTCGGCGCCCGCCTGGTCCGCCCGGCCGAACGGCTCGCCGACGCCGCGCACCAGCTGGGGGAGGGGCGGCTCGGGGCCCGGGTGCCCGAGGACGGCCCCAAGGAGCTGCGCTCGGCCGCCGTCGCGTTCAACTCGATGGCCGACCAGGTCGTCGAACTCCTCGCCAACGAGCGGGAACTCGCCGCCGACCTCTCCCACCGGCTGCGCACCCCGCTGACGGTGCTGCGGCTCAACGCGGCCTCCCTCGGCGACGGCCCGGCCGCCGAACACACCCGGGCGGCCGTCGAGCAGCTGGAGCGGGAGGTCGACACCATCATCCGCACCGCCCGCGAACAGCGCCCGCCCGCCGCCGCCGCGGCCACGGCCGGCTGCGACGCCTCCGAGGTGATCCGCGACCGGATGGCCTTCTGGTCCGCGCTCGCGGAGGACGAGGGCCGCGAGGTGCGGCTGGCGGGCGTGGACCGCACCGTACGGGTCCCGGTGGCCCGGCCCGAGCTGGCGGCCGCCCTCGACGCCCTGCTCGGCAACGTCTTCCGGCACACCCCCGAGGGCACCCCCTTCGCGGTCGACGTCCACGACGCGGGGGACGCCGTGATCGTCCTGGTCTCCGACGCGGGCCCCGGCATCGCCGACCCCGACGCGGCCCTGCGGCGCGGCAACGACGGGGCCCGGGACGGCTCCACGGGGCTCGGCCTGGACATCGTGCGCCGGGTCGCGGAATCCACCGGCGGCGACGTACGGCTGGGGCGCTCGGTGCTCGGGGGGACCGAGGTGCGGGTGTGGCTCGCCCTGGACGACCGCGCCCGGCGCCGGGGCCCGGGCGGCCGCAGGGACCGGCGCGACCGCCGCGCACGCGGCAGGCGCCGGGGCGAGCGGACCGACCCGGCGGGGTGACGGGCCGCGCCCGGTGCCGCGCCCGGTGCCGTGCCCGGTGCCGTGCCCGGTGCCGCGCCCGGTGCCGTGCCCGGTGCCGCGCCCGTGGAATACCGTACGGTCCGGGCCAGTTGGCGGGCTGTGTGCAGTACCGCCGCCGTCCGGCCGCATCCCGCGCACGGCTCGTGTCACACCCTTCGGAAAAGGACATCCGCATGCGTTACGCAGTTCTCGGCACCGGAATCGTCGGCCGTACGGTGGCCGCCCGCCTGGCCTCCCTGGGCCACGAGGTGGTGATCGGCACCCGTGACCCGCGGGCCACCCTCGACCGGGAGGAGTACGCCGCGTGGCAGGAGGCCCACCCCTCGGTCGGCCTCGCCGCCTTCCCGGAGGCCGCACGGCACGGCGAGACCCTGGTCAACGCCACCGGCGGACGGGTCAGCGTCGAGGCGCTGACCGAGGCCGACGCCGCCCACCTCGACGGCAAGGTCCTCGTCGACATCGCGAACCCGCTGGACTTCTCCCACGGCTTCCCGCCCCGCCTGGACCCGGTCGGCGACGACAGCCTCGGCGAGCTGATCCAGCGGACCTTCCCGCAGCTGCGGGTGGTCAAGACCCTCAACACCATGAACTGCCAGATCATGGTCGACCCCGCCCGGGTCCCCGGCGAGCACACCGTCTTCCTCTCCGGCGACGACTCCGATGCGAAGAAGGCCGTCCACGGCCTGCTGGCCTCCTTCGGCTGGCCGGACGCGTCGATCATCGACCTCGGCGGCATCGAGACCGCCCGCGGCACGGAGATGCTCCTGCCGGTGTGGCTGCGCCTGATGGGGACCCTGGGGCACGCGGACTTCAACTTCCACATCCAGACGGCCCGCCCCTCCTCCTGACCCGGCCCCGGACCCCGCCCGGACGGGGGCGCAGATGTTGCCGCGCCCCCGGCCCGTGCGGAGGGTGGGGGTGACGGAGGGAGCCGCACATGAGGGTGATGCTCAGGGCCCACCTGGACACGGCCGCCAGCAACGAGGCCATCAAGACGGGGGCGCTGGTCCAGGCCCTGAGGAAGTTCATGGACCGGATGCGGCCGGAGGCCGCCTACTTCGGCCTCCACGAGGGCGTGCGCTCCTGCTGGATCGTCTTCGACCTCCAGGACAGCGCCCAGGCGCCGCTGCTGACCTGGGACCTGTTCAGCCGCTTCCACGCCGAGGTCGAGATCACCCCGGTCATGACCGGGGAGGAGCTGACCGAGATCCTCTCCGAGGTCCGCACCCTCGCCTAGGCGGTCTCCGGCCGGAGCCTGCCGCCCGCCGTGAGGGCCAGGACCGCCGAGGCGGTCACCGCCGCGCAGGACACGGCGAACGCCGCCCGGTGGCCGTACGCGGCGGCCAGGGGGCCGGACGCCGCCGCGGCCAGGGCCTGGCCGACGATCAGGCCGCTGCCCACCACCGTCATCGCCTCGCCCATCCGCAGCGCCGGCCCGGTCCGCTCCACCAGCCCGAACAGGGCGATCAGGTGCGGGGCCACCGCCAGCCCGATCCCGGCGACGGCCGCGGCAGCCCCCCACGGCCCGGTCACCGCGAGCAGCGGCAGGGTCAGCACCGCCTGGAGCCCGATCGTCCACCGCAGCCGCGTCACCAGGTCCGCCGACCCGGGCCGGGCCACCGTCACGAAGCCGGCGGCCGAACTGGTCACCGCCATCGCCGCCCAGACCAGCCCCGCCGCACCGCCCTGGCCCAGGGACTTCGCGAGGGCGTTGACCCCCGTGTTGGCCCCGCTCCACGCGGCCCCCTGGAGCACGGCCATCGCGAACAGCAGGGCCAGCCCCGGCGACCACAGCCGTACGCCGGCCCGCGCCCCCTCCGCAGCCAGCGGCCCGGGCGCGCTGGGGTGCAGGGCGAACAGGGTCCCGAACACCAGGATCAAGGCGGCGGCCAGCACCAGCGCCGAGGCCGGGTGCACGGTCACCGCGAGGATCCCGGCCAGCGCGGGCCCCACCATGAAGGAGGCCTCGTCGAGGGTGGTGTCGAAGGACAGCGCCGACCCCAGCAGCGCCCGGTCGGGGCCGGCCAGCCGCGCCCAGCGGGCCCGCGCCAGCGGCCCCACCTGCGGAACGGTCAGCCCGGCCGCGACCGCGAGCCCGATCCGGGCGGCCAGCGGCAGCCCGGCCAGGACGGCGGACACCAGCAGGGCCAGGACCAGGCCGTTCGCGGCGCAGGCGGCCAGCAGGACCGGGCGGTGCCCGCGCCGGTCGGCGAGCCGGCCGATCACCGGGCCGCCCAGGGCCTGGCCCAGCCAGAGGGCGGCGGCCACGGTCCCGGCGTCGCCGATGCCGTCGCGGTCGTTGATGAGCAGCAGCGTTCCGATGGGGCAGAGCGCGGCGGGGAGCCGGGCGAGGAACGCGTACAGGGGCAGGGCCGTGCCGCCGAGTGCGAACACCCCGCGGAATCCGGCCGCCGCGGGCGCGGCCACGGACGGTCCGGCCGTCTCGGACGTCTTCGGTGCGGACATGGGGCAACCTCCAGCCGCACGCCGACCCTCCCGTGTCTCCGGCGCGCACCGTTGCCCTTTGCCTGGGACGTTAGCCCGGCCGGCCCCGTCCGGGAACCCCTGCCGGACCCGGAAACGCGGAAGGCCCCGGTCCGCTTTCGCGTACCGGGGGCTTCCCACAGGGTGAGTGACGGGACTCGAACCCGCGGCCACCTGGACCACAACCAGGTGCTCTACCAACTGAGCTACACCCACCATGTCCGGTCGTGGAACGACCGGCCGAAGAAAAGGGTACAGGGTCCGGGAGGGTGCTCGCTCCCCCCTTTCCCCGTACCCCTTCCGGAGGCGCCGCGGGCGGTCCTACTCGCCGGCGACCACGTGCTTGGCGGCGATGGCCTTGGCGGTGTCCGAGTCCGGTCCCGGCTGCGGGACGAAGACCGCCTCGCGGTAGTACCGCAGCTCGGCGATGGACTCCTTGATGTCCGCGAGCGCCCGGTGGTTGCCGTTCTTCGGCGGGCTGTTGAAGTACGCCCGCGGGTACCAGCGGCGCGCCAGCTCCTTGACCGACGACACGTCGACGATCCGGTAGTGCAGGTGGCCCTCCAGCGCCGGCATGTCGCGCGACAGGAAGCCGCGGTCGGTGCCGACGGAGTTCCCGCACAGCGGCGCCTTGCGCGGCTCCTTGACGTGCTCGCGCACGTACGCCAGGACCTGCGCCTCGGCGTCGGCCAGGGTCGTGCCGCCGGCCAGCTCGTCGAGCAGGCCGGAGGCGGTGTGCATCTCGCGCACCACGTCCGGCATGTTCTCCAGGGCCGCGTCCGGCGGGCGGATCACGATGTCCACGCCTTCGCCGAGCACGTTGAGCTCCGAGTCGGTGACCAGCGCGGCCACCTCGATAAGTGCGTCGTCCGTCAACGAGAGCCCGGTCATCTCGCAGTCGATCCACACCATGCGATCGTTCATGCGCCCCACCTTATGCCGAAGGCCCCCCGCGGTGGTGTCCGGCCGATGCGGGGGGCCTTCGTCATGCGTCTTCCGGATGTTCCGGGCGGCGGCTGCTACGCGTGCTCGCGCAGCACCCGGCCCGGGGCGTAGAGCTCCGTCACGCTCGGACCGGACGCGGCCAGGGCCGCCGCGGCCCGCTGGGGCTGCGGGGTCCGCTGGTGCGGCAGCGCCGTCCCGGAGATCTCCGACACGGGGGACACGTCGGCCTGCGGCCGGCGCGCCCGGTAGGCGGAGCGGTAGGCGGCCGGGGAGGACCCCAGTTGCCGGCGGAAGTGGCCGCGCAGGGCGACCGGCGAGCGGAAGCCGCAGCGTCCGGCGACCTCGTCGACCGAGTAGTCGGAGGTCTCCAGCAGCCGCTGCGCCTGGAGCACCCGCTGGGTGATCAGCCACTGGAGCGGCGCGCTGCCGGTGAGCGAGCGGAACCGCCGGTCGAAGGTGCGCCGGCTCATGTAGGCGCGGGCGGCCAGCGTCTCCACGTCGAACTGCTCGTGGAGGTGCTCCAGGGCCCAGGCGACGACCTCGGCGAGCGGGTCGGCGCCGATCTCCTCGGGCAGCGACCGGTCGAGGTAGCGCTCCTGGCCGCCGGTGCGGCGCGGCGGGACGACGAGCCGGCGGGCCAGCGCCCCGGCCGCCTCGCTGCCGTGGTCCGTGCGCACGATGTGCAGGCACAGGTCGATTCCGGCCGCGGTGCCGGCGGACGTCAGCACGTCGCCGTCGTCGACGAACAGCTCGCGCGGGTCGACGTGGACGGACGGGTAGCGCTTGGCCAGCGTCGGCGCGTACATCCAGTGCGTCGTCGCGGGCCGGCCGTCGAGCAGCCCGGCGGCGGCGAGCACGAACGCACCCGTGCACAGGCCGACGATCCGGGCGCCCTCCTCGTGCGCCAGCCGCAGGGCGTCGAGCGCCTCCGGCGGCGGCGGGGAGGTGATGGAGCGCCAGGCCGGGACGACGACCGTGCCCGCACGGGCGATGGCCTCCAGTCCGTACGGCGCGGTCAGTTCGAGTCCGCCGGTGGTCCGCAGCGGACCGTCCTCACCGGCGCACACGAGCAGCCGGTAGCGCGGCACTCCGGCGTCCTGGCGGTCGATGCCGAACACGGACAGCGGAATGGAACTCTCGAAGATCGGCCCGCCGCTGAACAGCAGCACGGCGACGATCTCTCTGCGGCGACGCCCCGCGAGCTTCCTGCCCGCGTCGGCGATGACTGCGGTGGAATCCTGGCTCATGGCGCTAAGCCCCCCTTGGGTGTCGCGACTCCTTGGTCTGGTCGCACCTGCACGTTTCCCCTCGGCCTTGCACGTGGATCCCCCGCCGTAAATACATGATCGAATCTACTGCGTCCCGTGGTGTCGGCGTGACAAGTTCAGCACGCAGCGCTATGTCGACTTGGCAACTTGGCGAAAAGCATTCGATCAGGAAGCGTTCCACTCCGCTACCCGCACAGGAACCTCACGATCCGGTCGTGGCCAGTACCCATGGGGTGTTTTCGCCCCCTTCGCTCTGTCGTCGCTGGTGGTAGGGGGGTTGGGGGGACATTCCGGCAAGGGGACCGTTCGGTCGGGAAGTTGGCTGAAAACAGCCGGGTGTGTACGTGCGAATCGGTCAGTCGTGAGGGGAAGGGCCCAGGGGGCCGTGGCAGCCGCGGTGGGTGCCGGCCCCGCTGCGGGAGTGCCGGCCGCGGTGCCCGTGCGCGAGCGGCTCCTCCGCCGCCACCCGGGCCGCGGCCCGTCCCGCCTTCTCGGAGTGCCGCAGCAGCACCCGGCAGGCGGCGGTGACGGCGGCCAGCCCCAGGGTGGCCACGGCGGCCCCGCCGTACGAGGTCCCGTAGACCACCAGGACCACCGGCACGAGCAGGCAGCTGAAGGCGGCCCAGCGCACCACGTCACCCGCGGGGTCGTCATACGGCCGGCCCGAGCCGGACCGCACGGACGGGTGAAGCGGACGGGGGCGCCCGGAGGGGGCGGAGGGGGCGGAGGGGGTCGGCGGAGCGGGCTGGACGGGCTGGACGGGGTGAACCGGATGGCCGGGCACGGCGTACTCCCTGCGGGCTCTTCCTGGACGGTCGGACTCCTGTCCAACGCCCGCGCACAGGTCCCGGTCACTGCGCGCACGGGTGGCGCGAGGGTCTTCCGTCACTGGCTGTAGGGGACAGCGGCCATTGCCAAGGGGGCTCCGCTCCGGCATGCTCCCTTGGACGCTCTCCAAGGGCGGCATGCCCTGTGCAGGACGGGAGTGTCGCCGTACCCTGGTGGGTAAGGGCTTGGAAAGATGCTTCCTGGACAGAGCTCCGTCACGCAGCGTCGCCAAAACGCCCGCCTCGTCGTCAGAAAGCCCGAGTCGCCGAAACCGCCCCTGTCGCTTCCCCCGAGGACTTTTCGCCGAGACACCCATGGCCGGTCACGAATTCTTCGAACCCGCGGACCGCAAGCGCAAGCACCACATCGCCGATTCCGTATCGAGCGACCTGCGCGCGGTGGAACAGACACGCCTGCCCTGCGACCCTGCCTTCCGGCACGGAGTCGTGGTGGGCTTCGACGGCTCCACGTCCAGTGAGCGCGCCCTCGCCTACGCGATCGGCATGGCCCGGCGTTCCGGCTCCGGCCTGATCATCGTGCACGTGGCGAACCGGCTCCCCACGACGGTGTGGGCCGGCTGCGAGCCCCCGGTCTTCGTGGACGTGCCGGACCACCGCACCGAGGTGCTGGGTCTGGAACTCGCCTGCGCGGACTACCTCTCCGAGGTGCCGTGGATCCTGGTGGAGCGGGGCGGGGACATCTGCCACGAGCTGGAGGAGGTCGGCCGGGAGTACTCGGCGGACGCCATCGTGGTGGGTTCCACCCACGGCCTGGTCGGGCGCATCTTCGGCTCGGTCGCGGGGCGTCTGGCCAAGCGGGCGCAGCGACCCGTCGTTGTCATTCCGTGACCCTCTGTATTCCGGTTGTGCGGTTGTGAACCCGCGTAAAGGGTAGATAAGTGCTGCTGGGACGCAGCAAACAACTGCAGATCGAAGGGAGCCCGCCGTGGACAATGGTGTCTCTGCGGGAAGCACGGCTTCGACTTCGACCCTGGGGAACATCGCCCTGGGTCTCACCCTTCTCGCGTTCGGTATCGGCCACACCGGCGTCCTCTCCGGTGTCACCGCCGCCAACTCCGTGTCGCTCGCGATGTACGTCGGCGGCGCGGCCCTCTTCCTCCTCGGCCTCCTCGAATACCGCGGCGGCAACGGGTTCAACGGCACCGCGTTCGCGGGCCTGGGCGTCTTCTGGTTCACCTGGGCCAAGGGTGCGGGCGCGACGGTGTCCGACGAGGCCGCCGGAACGTTTCTGGTCCTCTTCGCGATGCTCGCGCTGACCCTCACGCTCGCCGCCGCGAGCGGTCTGTTCGGGCAGGGCGTCTACGGGCTGCTCACTCTCGCCCTGATCCTGCTGGCCATAGGCGCCTTCGCGGACAGCGCGGGCCTGGCCAAGGCCGGCGGCTGGGTCGCGGCCGTGTCCGGTCTGCTGGCCTGGTACGGGGCCACGGCCTCGCTGGCGCACTGGCCGATGGCCGTCGGCAAGGCATCCGGACGGGGTGCGGTCGCGGCGGGCTGAACGGCCGGCCCGTGCGGCCGGCGGCGGTACGACGGGCAGGGGCGCCACCGGAGTCACCGGTGGCGCCCCTGTCGTGTGCGGCGGGTTTCAGCTGCGGGTCTGCCGGGGGAAGGGGGCGAGGTCCGGCTCGGTCCAGGCGGCCTTGGCCTCCTCCGAGGCCAGGACGGCCGCGCTGTAGAAGCGCTTCGGCAGCTCCTTGTCCAGGAGCTCGGGGTGGCGGGCCGCGAACTCCTCGAAGTCCCGGGCGGGTTCGCCCCCGCCCTCGTCCGCCGCGCGGGCGACGAGCTCGACCCAGGCGCGGGTGAGGGTCGCGTGGAACTTGCCCGGGACGCCCGCCCGGGTGGCGGTCGCCAGGATCCCCTCGCCGACCAGGTCCACCGTCGCCGCCGGACCGTGGGCCCGTACCGCCAGCCAGGTCAGGTGGACGTGCTCGCGGTGGCCGAAGCGGCCGGTGGCGGCCATGGCCTCGGCCATCAGTTCCTCGAAGCGGCCGGGCGCGGTCATGGGGTCCTCGTTCAGGTGGAAGGCGTGCGGGGGAAAAGGGGGACGGCCCCCGTGGAGTTCCCCGGGGGCCGTCCCGTACGACTGTGGTGCGGGTCTACTCGACCGTGACCGACTTCGCCAGGTTGCGCGGCTTGTCGATGTCCCGGCCCAGGGACAGGGCGGTGTGGTACGCCAGCAGCTGGAGCGGGATGCCCATCAGGATCGGGTCCAGCTCGTCCTCGTTCTTCGGGACGAGGATCGTGTGGTCGGCCTTCTCCTGCACCCGGTGGGCGACCGCCAGGATCCGGCCGCTGCGGGCCTTGATCTCCTCCAGCGCCGCGCGGTTCTTCTCCAGCAGGTCGTCGTCCGGGACGATCGCGACCGTCGGCATCGCCGGCTCGATGAGCGCGAGCGGGCCGTGCTTGAGCTCGGAGGCCGGGTAGGCCTCGGCGTGGATGTAGGAGATCTCCTTCAGCTTGAGGGAGGCCTCCAGGGCCACCGGGTAGCCGCGCACCCGGCCGATGAACATCATCGACTTGGCCTCGGCGTACTCGGCCGCCAGCTTCTTGATGTCCTCCTCGCCCTCCAGGATCTCCTGGATCTGGCCGGGGAGCTTGCGCAGGCCCTCGATGATCCGCTTGCCGTCGGCGACGGACAGGTCGCGGATGCGGCCCAGGTGCAGGGCGAGCAGGGCGAAGGCGGTGACGGTGTTCGTGAAGCACTTGGTGGACACGACGCAGACCTCGGGGCCGGCGTGCACGTACACGCCGCCGTCGGCCTCGCGGGCGATGGCGGAGCCGACCACGTTGACCACGCCGAGGACGCGGGCGCCCTTGCGCTTGAGCTCCTGCACCGCCGCGAGCACGTCGTAGGTCTCACCGGACTGGGAGACGGCGATGTAGAGGGTGTCGGGGTCCACGACCGGGTTGCGGTAGCGGAACTCGGAGGCCGGCTCGGCGTCGGCGGGGATCCGGGCGAGGCTCTCGATGAGGCCGGCGCCGATCATGCCCGCGTGGTACGAGGTGCCGCAGCCGAGGATCTTGACCCGGCGGATGCCGCGCGCCTCGCGCGGGTCCAGGTTCAGGCCGCCCAGGTGCACGGTGGAGAAGCGGTCGTCGATCCGGCCGCGCAGCACGCGGTCGACCGCGTCGGGCTGCTCGGAGATCTCCTTGTGCATGTAGGTGTCGTGGCCGCCCATGTCGTAGGAGGCGGCCTCCCACTCCACGGTCTCGGGCGTGGCGGTGGTCGTCGTACCGCTCGTGGTGTACGTGCGGAAGTCGTCGGCCTTGAGGGTGGCCATCTCGCCGTCGTCGAGGGTGACGACCTGGCGGGTGTGGGCGACGAGCGCGGCGACGTCCGAGGCGACGAACATCTCCTTCTCGCCGATGCCGAGGACGACCGGGGAGCCGTTGCGGGCGACGACGATGCGGTCGGCGAAGTCGGCGTGCATGACGGCGATGCCGTAGGTGCCCTCGACGACCTTGAGCGCCTCGCGGACCTTCTCCTCCAGGGTGACGGCCTGGGAGCGGGCGATCAGGTGGACGAGCACCTCGGTGTCGGTCTCGGAGACGAAGACCACACCGTCGGCCTCCAGCTTGGCGCGGAGCTCGGCGGCGTTGTCGACGATGCCGTTGTGGACGACCGCGACCTTGTTCTCGGCGTCGAGGTGCGGGTGCGAGTTGATGTCGCTCGGCGCGCCGTGGGTGGCCCAGCGGGTGTGGGCGATGCCGGTGGTGCCGGCGAAGCGCTTGGGGACGCGGGACTCCAGGTCGCGGACGCGGCCCTTGGCCTTGACGACCTTCAGGGCCGCCGACTTCGGGCTGTTGACGACGATGCCCGCCGAGTCGTAGCCGCGGTATTCCAGCCGCTGGAGGCCTTCCAGCAGCAGTGGTGCCACGTCGCGCTTGCCGATGTAACCGACGATTCCGCACATACGGTGTTGCCCCTCCTGAAGTTCGGTGTCCGTGCCCGGAGACGATGCGGCGTCTCAGCCGTAGACGATGCGGCGCAGCTGCCGGAGCGAGAGCTCCGGGGGCGCCACCGCGCGGTGCGGCAGTTCCGCCGCGATCCGCTCGAAGATCTCCGCGTTGACCGATCCGCCGGACTGCAGCTCGCGGTGGCGGCGACGGACGAACTCCTCGGTCGTCTCGTCGAAGTACGCGAGCACGTCGAGCACCACCCGGGCGGCCTCGCCGCGCTGCAGCGCGGTGGTGCGAACCAGGTGGTCGACGAGTTCGTCATGGGACGGTCGGCGGTCGAGCACCAGTAGATATTGACGGTCCAAGGGGTGGAACGCAAAAATCCTGCCCGGAATCGGGCAGGATCATGCTGGTCTGGACCAGGGAATGGGTGATTCCGGCCTCCTTGGGTTAGAAACCGCCCAGAATGGCGGCCTTCGCCGCGGTGAACTCCTCCGTGGTGAGGACCCCGCTCCGGTGCAGTTCGCCCAGCTCGCGCAGGCGCCGCAGCAGCGTGTCGTGGTCCGCGGGCTCGCCCGCCAGGGCGGCGGCCGCCTGCGCCAGGGGGACGGGGGCGGTGGCCTGCGCGGCCGGGGCCTGCGGGGCGGGGGCCGCCGGATGGGGCATCCGCACCGTCACGGCCGCGGCGACCAGGGCCATCAGCGGGTCCTTCTTGAAGCCGAAGAGTTCCACCGTGTACGGGTCGTACTTGGGGGCGGCGGCCGGCGGGGCGCCCGTGAGGGTGAACCGGAGCCAGCCGTTCTCCAGCCCCTTCGACGGCGCCCACTCCACCGTCCGCACGTCCGCGACCCGGAACTCGCGCTTCCCGCCCGAGGCCTTCGCCTCCTCGGTGGTCCAGTTCCAGTCCAGCACCACCCGGTCGCCGTCGAAGGCGGCCGTCCCGTCGCCCGCGCCGACCGAGATCGGCACCGCCGGGCCCGGCAGCAGATAGGCGTCCGAGGGGCCGGGATCCACCTGCTCCAGCAGCAGGGCGCTCCGTACCTCGTCCACGAAGTACTCCGCCACCCCGGTCCGGTCCGGCTCCACGCCCAGCCGGTACGGGTCCGAGGACTCCGGCAGCCGCCCGCCCGTCACCTGGAGCAGCGGGTCCGCGCCGTCCCGCAGGCGCAGCCGGAGCCGGCCCGACTTGCGGCCCGGCTCGTAACTGATCCCCCCGATCGCCCGCAGCGGCACGACCACCTCGCCGAGCTGCTGCCGCAGCAGCCCCACCCCCTTGTCGCGGCCCGGCACGATGCGCACCGCGTCCCCGTCGAAGGTCCAAGTACCGTCCTTCTGGATGATTTCCGCCATCCGGGCATTCTTCCACCGGGTCCACGGGGTCCGGCAGGAGACCGTTTGGCCTATACCTGGGCGCATGAGAGTCCTGCGCCGCACGCTCGGCACCCTCGTGGCCCTGGCCGCCGTCTCCGCCGCCTCCGCCTGCACCGCCGCGCACGGGGACGACGCGAAACCGGCCGCCGCCGTCGTCCTCACCCCGTACGAGCGGCTCCTGCCGGCGCCGTCGTCCGTACGGGCCGAGGGGCCCGGCTACGCCTTCGGGGCGGGCACGGTCGTACGGGCGGGAGGGCCGGGCGCTCCCGAGGAGGTCCGGCGGGTCGGCGAGCTCCTCGCGGAGCAGTTGCGCGGGCCGACCGGGCTGCCGCTGCCGGTGGTGGACGGCTCGGGCGGGCCGGACGGCGGCGACGGCGGCGACGGGGTGCGGCTGCGGCTGGACTCCGGCGCGGCGGACCTGGGGGAGGAGGGCTACCGGCTCCGCACCACGGCCACCGGCGTCACCCTCACCGCCCGCACCCCGGCCGGCCTCTTCCACGCGGGCCAGACGCTGCGCCAGCTGCTGCCGGTGAAGGGCGCGGGGACGGTCCCGGGCGGCACGGTGACGGACACCCCGCGCTTCGCCTACCGCGGCGCCATGATCGACGTCGCCCGGCACCACTTCCCGGTCGAGCAGGTGGAGCGGTACGTCGACCAGCTCGCCCAGTACAAGATCAACACCCTGCACGTGCACCTCACCGACGACCAGGGCTGGCGGATCGCCGTCGACTCCTGGCCCCGGCTCGCCGAGTACGGAGGCGCGAGCGAGGTCGGCGGCGGACCCGGCGGCTCCTGGTCCAAGGACGACTACCGCGAACTGGTCGCCTACGCGGCGGACCGCTACGTCACCCTCGTCCCGGAGATCGACATGCCGGGCCACGTCAACGCCGCCCAGGCCGCCTACGGCGAGCTGACCTGCGACGGCAAGGCCCCCGCCCGCTACACCGGGGTCAAGGTCGGCTTCAGCTCCCTGTGCGTGTCCAAGGAGCGCACGTACGAGTTCGTCGACGACGTCCTCGGCGAACTCGCCGCCCTCACCCCCGGCCCCTACCTCCACATCGGCGGCGACGAGGCCCACTCCACCCCGGCGGCCGACTACGCGGCCTTCATGGACCGCGCCCAGGCGGCGGTGGCCCGGCACGGCAAGACGGTGATGGCCTGGCACCAGCTCGCCTCGGCCCGCCCGGCACCGGGCGCGGTCCTCCAGTACTGGGGCCACGACCGGACCCCGGCCGCGGAGAAGGCGGCGGTGGCCGCGGCCGCCAGGGCGGGCCACCGCGTGGTGCTCTCCCCGGCGGACCACGCCTACCTCGACATGAAGTACGACCAGCGGACCGGCCCCGGCCTGGCGTGGGCCGGATACGTCCCCGCCCAGCGCGCCTACGCCTGGAACCCGGGCTCCTACCTCCCCGACGTCCCCGAATCGGCGGTCCTGGGCGTGGAGGCCCCGCTCTGGACGGAGACCATCGCCACCCGCACCGACTGGGAACTGATGGCCTTCCCCCGCCTCCTCAGCCTGGCGGAACTCGCCTGGTCCCCACCGGCCGCCCTGAACTGGCCGTCCCACCGCCAACGCCTCGCCGCCCAGGGCCCCCGCCTGGACGCCCAGGACATCACCTACTACCGCGCCCCCGAGGTGCCGTGGCCGTAACCGGTCCCGCCCCGGGGGGCGGCGCCCCGCCTCCGTGCGACGATCTGTCCGGCTGACGGCTCGGTCGGCGCACGCCAAAACGGGGGATACGGATGGGGTTTGACGAGGAGTGGGCTCAGTTGCGCGCGGCGGCGGCCGAGCGGCCGGCCACAGGGGTCGACGTGACTGCGCCCCCGCCTGCCGCCGCCCCCGTCGTCGCGGCGGATCCGTCGGACGAGGTCCGGGAAGCCGCCGAGGAGCGTCTGGCCGCGTTCCGGCGCCGGGTGGTGCTGGTGCCGCTGGACGCGCGGGGCGGGCTGTGGACCGTCGGGTTCGGGGGACTGGACTGGATCTGCGCGTTCTCGGAGGAGGGGACGCTGGCCCGGTTCGCCGAGGCGCGGGGTGAGGCGGCGCGGGAGTGGGTGTTCCGGCGGGTGATCGGTGCGCGGCTGCTGGACGAGGTCGTCCCGGCGCTCGGCTTCCCCTGCGGGGTGGCCCTGGACGCGGCCGGGCCCGGCGGGGCCGTGTTCCCGCCGCTGCGCGGGATCGTGCCCGACGCGGCCGCGCTCGACGGGGAGGTGGCGGCGTGAGCGGGGACGGGCCCGACCTCGACGTCTCGAAGCAGGCGCTGGGGGAGATCGCCGAAGGGATCACGAAGACCCTGGCCGAGCTCAGGGAACTCGGGATGGTGGGCACGGCCGGCATGGGCCGGGGCTTCTCGGACCTGTCCCTGTCCGGCATGGAGACCGGGCACGAGGGGCTGACGTCGGCGTTCGGGTCGTTCTGCGAACGCTGGGAGTGGGGCGTGCGCTCGCTGGTCCAGCAGGGCAACGACTTCGCCGCGAAGGTGGGCCTGTCGGCCGGTCTGATGCACGAGCAGGACCAGTACGTCCAGGGAGGGTTCAAGGTGCTGGCCAACTCGGTCATGGGCAACCCGTACGCCTCCGAGGACGACATCACGAAGAAGGGCTGGGGGGACGTGCTCGCCGACAACCCCTACACACAGGTCCGGGACGCGGACTACAGCCCGGGCTCCTTCGCGCAGGCCGACAAGAACATCGAGGAGGCCTGGAAGGGGACGGTGCGGGACGTGAACAGCTCCAAGACCCTGCTGCCCAACCAGCTCGTCGACGCCGCCGGCCTGCGGGACGAGGTGGACGGGTTCGTGGACGGCTGGGTCGGGCCCGCGCCCGAATCCGGCAAGGGCGGTGAGCGCTGATGCCGGACTGGGGCGGGCTGGTCGACCGGGGCTTGGAGAAGGTGGAGGACGGCTGGGACGCCACCAAGAAGGCCGTCGGCGAGGGGGTGGGCAAGGCCGCTCACGGGGTCGGCGACGTCCTGGACACGGTGGGGGCGCACGACTGGGCGGACAAGGTCGACGACTGGGGTGACGACGTCGCCTCCGACCTGGGCGCGACGGTGGGCGAGCAGCAGCTCGGCCAGACCCGGCAGGCGAACGAGCTCGTCCACGGCAAGCCGGCGGCGATCCAGGATTCGGTCGCCCACCTCCTGAGGTTCCAGGCGGCCTTCGACCGGGTCGGCCAGGGCATGAGGGCGCTGGACTCCGGCCACTGGAAGGGGGTCGCGGCGGACGCGTTCCGCGTGAAGTTCGCGATGCACCCGGCCGACTGGCTCCACGCGTCCGACGCCTGCAAGGCCGCGGCCGACGCCCTCAGGTACTACGGGGAGACCGTGCACTGGGCGCAGGAGCAGGCCGGGCAGGCGGTCGAGCTGTACGAGCAGGGGGTGAAGGCGAGGAAGGAATGGGCGCAGGCGTACCAGGCCAAGGCCGACGCCTACACGGCGGCCGTCCGGGCCGGCCACGACCCCGGTGCCTGCCCGACACCCGGGGAGGATCCGGGCGAGGCGGCGCGCGTCCGTGCGCAGGAGATCCTCACGGAGGCCCGCCGGCAGCGCGACGACGCCGGGGCCACGGCGCAGCAGGCCGTCACCGCCGCCATGGAGAAGGCTCCGGCC
Organism: Streptomyces sp. NPDC058157; assembly: GCF_042884105.1. Lineage (NCBI taxonomy): Bacteria > Bacillati > Actinomycetota > Actinomycetes > Kitasatosporales > Streptomycetaceae > Streptomyces > Streptomyces sp. NPDC058157. The sequence continues at coordinate 18,107 of NZ_JBHVUQ010000026.1, read as the reverse complement.
ATGCCGTCGGCGTCCGACCGGGCGTGGGGCACCTTCGTCGACTACGAAGCCGGGCAGGCGGTGGAGCTCAACCACTTCATGGGCGGCGTACTGAAGGGCACGGCGGGCACGCTGAACTTCGCCCGCGGCCTGAACCCCTACGACGCCTACAACGTGACGCACCCGGCCGAGTACGCGCAGCACGTCAACATGACCCTGGCGGGCCTGATCTCCACGGCCGCCCACCCGGAACGCGTCCCGGGCGCCCTCCTGGAACCCTTCAAGGACGACCCGAGCGAAGGCTTCGGCCGCCTGGTCCCGGAGCTCCTCGGAACGAAGGGCATGGGCGAGGCCAAGGCGGGCGTCCGGGTGGCGGAAGAAGCCGCGGCCGCCAAGCCGTCCGCGTGGTCGCATCTGGCGAAGCCGACGGAGGGGGTGACGAAGCGGAGGGCTATTCATGCCGACTCGGTGGACGTTGAGGACGCCCAGAAGTTCATCGACGAGGAGTACCCGTGGCTGAACGACATGAACCAGACGGGCCAGCCGGGCTATCGGTACAACTGTACCCATAACGTCGTGACCGTCGACCGGCGGTTGGACGGAGTGGAAGTCTCCGCCGCTCCTAAGACCCAGGCAGGTGACATACCGTACAAGGAGCTCGGGGTGGAACCGAGCGCGAAGAAGGTCGTCAGCAGTTACGACGACATCATCAAGGACCTGGAGGCGCGGGGAGAGGGCTCACGCAGCGTGGTCGCCATCTCTCGTCATGGAATGGCGGGGCATGTCTTCAATGCCGTGAACACCCCTCATGGGGTCGTCTTCTTGGACGGGCAGTCCGGCACCCTGGCCAAGCTCGAAACACAGAACATCAGCGAAATTGCTCATGTCCCCTACAAATAGCGCCGTCAGGAATCAGAAATGCTCACGTTGAACGAGGCCGTCGAAGCGGCCAGGCCTTTTGTCGAGCGGGCATACGCGGCCGAGTCGTGGACACCGGTGATGCGACCGGAGCTCAGCCGGGAGCACGAGGTGGCCTGGATCGTCAGGGTCGACACCCAGGAGGGCATCGACAAGGGTGATTCGTGGGTGGGGTTCCTGGCGAACGTGGTTCTGGTGCCCAAGGACGGGTCGGAGGTCCAGTTCCCTCCGACCCACTTGCCGCTGGACGAGTACCTCGCCCATGTCCGCCACGGCGGCTGGGAGGCGGCCGGCACGGCGAAGACGGTGAAGGCCGTGCCGTGGCAGAGGGCACTGCAGTGGCTTCTCGACACGTACCGTGGGCTCGTCGAGCTCGTGAGCATCGAACCGGTAGCCGAGGACGCCGGTACGTGGCTGTTCGCGTGCAGGACCATCGCGCAGCCGGGATATCCGCGAACGCCGATGCTCGCGGCGTCGGTCGTCGTACCCAAATCTCCGGCACAGCCTTTCCACCCCGCTTCCGACGATCCATGGGGGGATGTGGCCGCCTATACGAGGACTCCTGCCAAGAGAGACCCTGAAGCGCAGGCGCGGCGGCTCAATTCTCGGGGGTGTGTCGTCACCGTCGCCGGGATGATCGCCGGGGCGCCCTCGTCGCCGTTGCCGTGGCAGCCCGCGCACGAGGCGCCCGGGTGGTGGGAGCTGTTGCTGCGGCGGTACTTCCCCGGGGCCGAGGAGGTGCGGTGCGCGAGCTGGGACGAGGTGGTCCGGCGGGCCCAGGAGACGGGGCCGGGGACCCAGGGCGTGGTGTGGGTGCGGCGGGCGATCGGCGGGACCGAGGTCAGCGGGCACCTGGTGTACGCGCACCACGGCGACGGCGGCGTGGCCTTCCTGGACGGGATGACCGGCGGGCTGGCGCGGCTGGACACCGTCGGGGTGCTGGAGCTGGTCTTCGCGCGGTTCCGGCCCGGGGCGCGGCCGTCCGCCGGGGACTTCGGGGCGGCCCGGGCCAAGGCGGAGGAGTGGCTGCGGCGGACGTACGGCGAGCCGGTGGAGCTGGTGGCGCCGGACCCGGCGGACGAGACGGCCCGGGGGTGGCTGTTCGCCTGCCAGAGCACGGCCGCGCTGCGGACCGGGGACTGGCGGCACTCGATGCTCGACGCCGCCGTCGTGGTCCCGAAGGGGGCCGAGGACCCGTTCCTGCTGCCCAACTCCGACCCGTGGGGCTTCCTCGCCCGCTGGGACCGGGGAGAGCCGGCCGGTCCCACGCCCGCGCCGGGGGCGGCCGACTGGTTCGCCGGGACGATGGCCCAGCTGGGGCCCGTCCTGCAGGTGTCCGAGTTCCCGACCGTCCGGGACGGCGTGCAGGCGATCGCCGCGCTGCCGCCCGGCGGCCGCGCCCTGGTGTGGGTCCGCCGCTTGGACGGGCGGGGCCGGGAGACCACGGGCCTGCTGCTGACGGGGCTGCGGTCCGAGGCCGGCTTCGTGGGCCTCGTGGACGGCTCCGCCGCCGAGTTCACCGCCCTGGACGGCCTCGGGGAGGCCGGCGTCCGGGTGATCCGCTACCGCTGACGCGGGCGGGGGCGCACGGCGTACGCTTCGGCCATGCAATCCGGAAGATCCATAGCCCTGCTGGTCGGTGTGTCCCTGCTGGTGAGCGGGTGTGCGCGGGTGGCCGCGCCGTCGGCGTCGGCCTCCGGCGCGCCCGCCGGGCGGATGGGGGCGGCCGAGCTGCAGGGGCGTTGGTGGAGCTGGGCGGCGTCGAGTGGTGCCGACGCGAACCCCGTGTCCGATCCGGACGGGCACCTCTGCGCCAAGGGGCAGAAGGACGGGGTGTGGTTCCTGGCCGGGACCTTCGGGGGGAGCGTGCAGCGCACGTGCGCGGTGCCGGCGGGGGTGCCGGTGGCCTTCCCCCTGGTGAACAGCTTCGGCGGATCGGCCGACTGCGCCGCGTTCATGGCCTTGGCGCGGGGGAGTGCCACCCTTGACGGGCGGGAAGTGCGGGCCGAACGGTTCGAGGCGACGCCGGTGGAGATCACGGCCGTCGAGGGGAACCCCGTCGTGCAGGGCGCCGGGCGGGTGCGGACCAAGGCCTGTGGGCTCTGGGCGCAGGTGGGGCCGCTGGCGGCCGGGAGCCACACCGTGGGGATCCGGGGGTCGTCGGGGTCGTTCGCCGTGTCCGTGGACTACCGGCTCCAGGTTTCGGGCGGCTGAGACGAGCGACTGAGACGACGGGTGCCGGGGCGGGCGGGGCTTCGAGGGACCGTGTCGAAGTCGCGCCCGCCCCGGCGGGGGGCCGTCAGCGCCGGGCGAAGGGCGCGACGGGGTTCTCGAGGGTGCCGATCAGCTGGAGGGCCGCCGACGGGTCGGCGAGGTCGACCATCTGCTGGTTGTTGCGCAGCTGGAGGCGGTTGAGGCACGACAGCTGGAACTCGGGCGTGAACAGGTCGTAGCGGGCGAAGCGGTCCGCGAGGGCGGGCAGGGAGTCCTGGTAGTCGTGGGCGCAGTCCGCGACCGCCCGCCAGAAGGTGGACTCGTCGCAGATGCCCTCGGTGACGAGGATGGCGTTCAGGAAGCGGAAGAAGCAGTCGAACACGTCCGTGAAGACCGACAGCAGCTTCATGTCCTCCGGGATGTCGGCCCGGATCCGCTCGACCGCCGGCGGGAGGACCGCGTCCGGGTCCATGACCACGATCTCCTCGGCGATGTCCTTGAAGATCGCCCGCTGGACCACCCCGTCCTTGATCACCAGGATCGTGTTCTCGCCGTGCGGCATGTAGGCGAGGTCGTACTGGTAGAAGCAGTGCAGGAGGGGGAGGAGGTAGGCCCGGAGGTACGGCTTCAGCCATGCGGCGGGGGTCAGGCCCGATTCCTCGATGAGGGCGCCGACGAAGGACCTGCCGTCCTCGTCCACGTGGAGGAGCGAGGCCATCGTGGCCAGCCGCTCGCCGTCGCGCAGGGAGCCCACCGGGGACTCGCGCCACAGGGCGGCCAGCATCTTGCGGTACGGGGAGTAGCGGTCCGTCGCGCGCTCGTACTGGCGGTGGTGGTAGCCGATCGCCGCGCGCTCGCGGATGATCGAGAAGTCGACGGAGCGCAGGGTCTCGTCCGACTCGATCAGCTGGTGCAGCCAGTCGTTGATGGCCGGGGTGGCCTCCATGTAGGCCGCCGACAGGCCGCGCATGAAGCCCATGTTGAGGACGGAGATGGCCGTCTTCACGTAGTGCTTCGTGGGGGTGGTGGTGTTGAAGAACGTGCGGATCGACTGCTGGGCGAGGTAGGCGTCCTCGCCCTCGCCCAGGAGGACCAGGCGCCGGCTCGCGATCTCGGCGGCGAAGGTGACCGTCGTCTTGTTCCACCACTGCCAGGGGTGCACGGGGAAGTAGTGGTAGTCGGCCGGGTCGAGGCCGAGGGCGGTGAGTTTGGCTTCGAAGCCGGCGATGGCGGCCTCGCCCAGCTCGTCGCGCATGAACGTGTCGTGGTCCAGGCCCGCGCCCGCCGTGAAGGTGGAGACGTCCTTGTGGGCGGCCGCCCAGACGAGGTGCACCGGGTTGGCGGTCTCGGGGGCGTAGGCGCGGTACTCGTGCACGCCGAAGCCCAGGCGGCCGTTGTTGGCGACGAAGCAGGGGTGGCCCTCGGTCATGCCGGTCTCGACGTCCTGGAACGAGGACTTCGCGAGGACCGCGGACGAGGTCTGCGGCTTGGTGTACTTGTAGCCGGTGCCGGCCAGGGTGGAGGAGATCTCCTCCAGGTAGACGGGGAGGACCTCCGCGCTCAGGCCGAGGGCCTCCCGGAGTTCTATGTGGAAGTCCAGGGCGTCGAGGGCGAGCTCGGCGCCCTCGCGGTGCCGGGTGACGGAGGCCTCGTCCACCGCCCAGTGGTCCAGGGCGTGGCGGGTCGCGCGGAAGCGGTACTCGACCGTGCCGTCGTCGGACCGGACGCGGTAGCGGTCCTCGCCCAGGGGCTCCGGGGTCAGCAGGCGTTCGTGGGAGAACTCCGCGAGGGCCTTGCGGACCAGGGCGCGGTTGGCGCGGGCCCACAGCTCCGGGGTGAGGTGGGCGATGTCGGCGGAGAGGTTCATATCGAGACCCCGGTGGTGAGGGCGGTGGCCGCCTCGAACTGGGCGCGGGTGCAGAAGCTGAGGAGGGCTTCCTTCTCCGGCTTGGTGACGGGGCCTTCGGCCACGAAGCCGACGGCCGCGTTGAGGGCGTGGACGGCGGTGTTGCGGACGTCCGGCTCGACGACGACGCGCTCGGTGGCGGGGTCGGCGAAGAGGGCCGCCATGACGGTGGTGATGACGGCGCGGGTGAAGCCGGACAGCGGGGTGTCGGTCGGGGCGACGAGGAAGTGCATGCCCACGTCGCCCGGCTGGGCGTCGTACAGGCCGACGAGCTCCAGGCGGGCCGGGTCGTAGCTCTCCATCAGGAAGGCCGGGCGGTCCTCGTGGAAGCCGAGGAAGGCCTGGTGGTGCTCGTGCGCGGTGATGCGCACGTACTCGCGCTCGACGTCCGGGAGGGTGGCGTCCTGCATCATCCAGAACGCGGCCTTGGGGTGGGTGACCCAGGTGTGGAGCAGCTCCGCGTCCGAGAAGGGGTCCAGGGGCCGCAGGGAGAAGGCGCCGAGGGCGGGGTCGGTGCGGGTGAAGAGGGTTTCGGCGGTGCTCATGCGTGCGTGCCTTCCGGGGCGGCGAACTGCTGGAACGCGATGGACTTCTCGACCTTGTAGTACTCGCGGCCGAGGAGCTCTCCGACGATGTACGCGTTGCGGTACGCGGCCATGCCCAGGTCGGGCGAGGTGAGGGAGTGGTTGTGGGTGGTGCCGTTCTGGAGGTAGACCCCGCGGCCGGTGACGTCGACGGCGTAGTTGCGGCCGGCGTCGAGGCGGCCGTGGCCGTCGAAGACCAGGCGGTCGCGGACGGGGGCCAGGAACTCGGGGACCCGGTACTTGTAGCCGGTGGCGAGGACCAGGCCCTCGGTGGTGAGGGTGAAGTCGCGCTCCTGCTCCTCCTGGCGCAGCCCCAGGGTGTACGTGCCCGTGGTGGTGTCGTACGCCGTGCTGTTGAGGGAGGTGTTGGTGAGCAGGGTGGTGGGGACCGGGCCCGGCATGGTGATCTTCTTCTGGTAGAGCAGGTCGAAGATGGCGTTGATCAGGTCGCCGTCGATGCCCTTGAAGAGGTTCTTCTGCCCGCTCTCCAGCCGGTAGCGGGTCTCCTCGGGGAGGGCGTGGAAGTAGTCCACGTACTCCGGGGAGGTCATCTCCAGGGTGAGCTTGGTGTATTCGAGCGGGAAGAAGCGCGGGGAGCGGGTCACCCAGTTGAGCTGGTAGCCGTGGACGTCGATCTCGGCGAGGAGGTCGTAGTAGATCTCGGCGGCGCTCTGGCCCGAGCCGATCAGGGTGATCGACTTCTTCCGCTGGAGGGCTTCCTTGTGCTCCATGTACGCGGAGTTGTGGAGGAAGTCGCCGCCGAGCCTCTCGCAGGCGGCGGGGACGTGCGGCGGGGTGCCGGTGCCGAGGACCAGGCGGCGGGCCAGGAACGTTTCGCCGCGGTCGGTGTGCACCTCGTACACACCGACCGCCCCGTCGTACGTGACCTCGGTGACGGAGGTGGAGTAGCGGACGTTGTCGAGGCGGTCGGCGGCCCAGCGGCAGTAGTCGTTGTACTCGGCGCGCAGCGGGTAGAAGTTCTCGCGGATGTAGAAGGAGTACAGCCGGTCCCTGTCCTTCAGGTAGTTGAGGAAGGAGAAGGGCGAGGTCGGGTCGGCGAGGGTGACCAGGTCCGACATGAACGGGGTCTGGAGGTGGGCGCCGTCGAGGAACATCCCGGCGTGCCACTCGAAGTGCGGCTTCGACTCGATGAACAGGCCGTCCAGCTCGTCGATCGGCGCGGTCAGGCAGGCCAGTCCCAGGTTGAAGGGGCCCAGGCCGATGCCGATGAAGTCGTAGGGCTCAGTGGTGGACGGCAAGGGACTCTCCCAGGAACTGCTCGGCGTGTGCGGCGATGAGGTCGAGGACGGCGGTGATGTCGGCCGTGGTGGTCTGCGGGTTGAGGAGGGTGAACTTCAGGTACTGCTTCCCGTCGACCTTCGTGCCGGCGACGACGGCCTCGCCGGAGGCGAACAGGGCCTTGCGGGCGTGCAGCTGGGCCTCGTCGAGGAGCTCGGGGCGCGGACCGGCGGCGTCGGCGTCGGTGGGCACGTAGCGGAAGACCAGGGTGGAGAGCTGCGGCTTGACGACCACCTCGAAGCGGGGGTCGGCGTCGAGGATCTCCCAGCCGTCCGCGGCGAGGCCGACGACCTCGTCGAAGAGGGAGCCGACGGCGTCGGCGCCCATGATGCGCAGGGTCATCCAGAGCTTGAGGGCGTCGAAGCGGCGCGTGGTCTGGATGGACTTGTCGACCTGGTTGGGGATCCGCTCCTCGGCCATCCGGCGCGGGTTGAGGTAGTCCGCGTGGTACGTGGCGTGCTTGAGGGTGTCGCGGTCGCGGACCAGCATCGCGCTGGAACTCACCGGCTGGAAGAAGGACTTGTGGTAGTCCACGGTCACCGAGTCGGCGTGCTCGATGCCGTCGAGGAGGTGCCGGCGGGTGGGGGAGGCCAGCAGTCCGCAGCCGTACGCGGCATCCACGTGCATCCAGGCGGAGTGCTCGGCGGCCAGGCGGGCGATCTCGGGGAGCGGGTCGATGGACCCGAAGTCGGTGGTGCCGGCGGTGGCGACGACGGCCATGGGGAAGAGGCCCTCGGCGGCGCACTCCTCCAGTTCCAGGGCGAGCACGGAGGTGTCCATGCGGCGGCTGCGGTCGACGGGGACCGCTATGACGGCCTCGTAGCCGAGGCCGAGCATGGCGGCCGACTTCTGCACGCTGAAGTGGCTGGCCTCGGAGGTGAAGATGCGCAGTCTGGGGAGGAGTTCGGCCTTGGTGAGCTCGGTGCCCGCGTCCAGGGCGCGCTTCATGACGATCCGGCAGGCCTCGTCGCGGGCGAGGAGCAGCGCGTGGAAGTTGGACTGGCTGCCGCCCGAGGTGAAGACGCCGTCCGCGCCTTCGCCCAGGCCGATGCGGCGGGCGGTCCAGTCGATGAGGCGGCGCTCGATGAGCGTGCCGCCGATGGACTGGTCCCAGGTGTCGAGGGAGGAGTTGACGGCCGACAGGACGGCTTCGCCGACCACCGCGGGGATGACGACCGGGCAGTTGAGGTGGCCCAGGTAGCGCGGGTGGTGGAAGTAGACGGCGTCGCGCAGGTAGACGTCCTCGAGTTCGTCGAGGGCGGCGGCGGCGTCGCCCAGGGGGCGGTCGAGGTCGATGCCGTCGATGACCGGGGCGAGTTCGTCCACGGAGATGCCGGTGTGGGGGCGCCGGGTGGCCGCGAGTTTGGCGGCGACGCGGTCGACGCCCTCGGTGACGGTGCGCCGGTATTCGTCCGCGGTCGTCTCGTTCAGCAGATGCGAGCGCATCAACTTTCCTCCGGGCAGGGAGAGCGGGGGGTGGGGTGCGGGATTTAGGTTAGCCTAACCTAAGTTAGATCACAAATGAGGAAGGGCCCCGGCTGATGCCGGGGCCCTTCCTCGAATACCTTGTACATAAAGCGAGTTGACTACAGCTCGGACGTCGGGTCCTCGCTCGGGGCCCGGCCCGCGTACGCCTCGGCGAGCAGCTGCTCCTCGCTCGCGCCGAGCCTCCAGTAGCCGGTGAACCGCACCGCGCGCCGGTCGACGGAACGTTCCTGCACCAGGTGGCGGCGTACCGCCCTGATCGTCCCGGCCTCGCCGGCGAGCCAGGCGTAGGGGGTGCCGTCGGCGGGGAGCCGCGCCGCGCGCAGCTCGGCCAGCACTCTTTCGGTGCGCGCCGGGCCGCCCGCGCCCTTCTCGCGCACGATCCAGGTGATGTCGGTGTCCGCGAGGGTGTGCAGGCCGAGGCGGTCGTCCTCGTGCGGGACCTCGAACCAGGCCTGCACCCGGGTTCCGGCGGGCAGCCGGTCCAGGATCGCGGCGGCCGCCGGCAGGGCGGTCTCGTCCGCGTACATCAGCACCGTGTCGGTGCCCTCCGGCCGCTGGAAGCGGACCGATTTGTTCTCCGCCACGGCCGGGCCGATCGCCATGATCCGGCGGCCGGTCACGGCCCGGCCCGCCCAGCGGGAGGCCGGGGACGAGTCCCCGTGCAGGACGAAGTCGACGTCCACCTCGTCCGCGCCCGCCTCCGTCCGCCGCTGCTCGCGCACGGTGTACGAGCGCATCACCGGGCGGACCTCGTCCGGCATCCCCCGCCAGGCGCCGAACCAGGTGTCCTCGTCGGTGGAGGGGAGTTCGGTGTGCTCCTGGTCCCCCACGGGGAGGAAGAGGGACAGGCTCTGGTCGTAGCCCCCCGAGCGGAACGCGGCGAGGGACTCCCCGCCGAAGGTCACGCGCAGGAACGAGTGGCCGAGGCGGCGGGTGCGCAGGACTTCGAGGGTGAAGAACCGGAAGTGCGCGGCGGCCGCGGCGGTCTCGGTGGCGGCGTCGGAAGCGGTGGCGGTCATGCGGAGGTCCCCCCTGGGTTACCGGGTCAGCCGAGCTTCTTGGCGTTCTGGATGGTCTTCGCGAGGTCCTCGAGGATCTGCGCGCACTTCTCGTACGAGTAGATCGGCTCGGTCACGCGCGGGGCGACCTGGCCGGCCTTGACCGCCGGGAGCTCGTTCCAGGTCGGCTTGGCCTTCAGGGCCTCGGGCTGGAGGGCCTGGGTGCGGTTGTCGAGGAGGATGACGTCGGCCTTGTACTTGCCGGCGTTCTCCCAGCTGAGGCTCTCGAAGAAGCCCTGCGGGTCCAGCTTGTCCTGCTCCGGGTTGACGAACTCGACGCCGAGGGACTCGAAGTACTTCAGGTCCGCGGAGGTCTTCGCGGTGGAGACGTAGAACATCTGGTCGGAGCCGGAGCCGACGAGGACCTTGACGCCCGGGTTGGCCTTGACGGCCTCGCGGACCTTGGCGGAGGCGGCGTCGAAACGGGCCTTCGCGTCGGCGGTCTTCTTGGTGTTGAGGTCGGCGCCCAGGGACTTGGCGAGGTCCGCGGTGCGCTCCAGGGCCTTGTCCATGGACACCTTGTCGCCGACGCCGATGGCGGCGGCCGGGGCCAGCTTCAGGATCTTGTCCTTGGAGGCCTCGGGGACGTACCAGTACGTGCCGTCCCAGGTGTTGGTGGCGAGGAGGTCGGGCTTGAGGGCCGCGTACTTCTCGACGTTGAACTCGTCGTAGACGTTGCCGAGGATCTCGACCTTGGAGATGTCCATCGTGCCGGCCATCGGGTCGGGCTTGCCGTCGGCCAGCTTGGTCGGGCCGAAGACGCCCTTGACCTGCACGCCGTAGTCGTAGAGCGCGGCGGCGGTGCCGGTGTAGGCCACGACGTTCTTCGGGGTGGACTTGGCGGAGGCCGTCTTGCCCAGGTCGTCCTTGAAGCTCCAGGCGCCCGACGCGGCGGAGGCGCCCTGGTCGCCCGCCCCGTCCTTCGCCTTGTCGCCGCCGCCGCACGCGGTGAGCGCCGCGACGAGGCCGAGGGCGCCGCCGGCCGCGACGAGACCGCGGCGGGAGAGGAAGGTGGGGCTGGGCTTGGGCATGTCGGTGTCCGCTTTCGTGCGTGCAGGGCGGCTGCTGAGGGTAGGCCGTTCGGTGGGAAGGTTAGCCTAACCTTGGCCGAAAGCGGTAAGGCGGCCCTAACTTCTTTCGGGGGCGCACGGGCGCACGACGCGCGAACGGCCCGCGCCGGGGCGCGGGCCGTTCGTCGGGGTGGTGCGGGGCGGGGCCGGGATCAGCCGGCGAAGCCCAGTTCGCGGGCGATCAGCATGCGCTGGACCTCGCTCGTGCCCTCGCCGATCTCCAGGATCTTCGAGTCCCGCCACATCCGGGCCACCGGGTACTCGTTCATGAACCCGTAGCCGCCGTGGATCTGCGTGGCGTCGCGGGCGTTGTCGACGGCGACGGTGGAGGAGTACAGCTTCGCGATCGCCGCCTCCTTCTTGAACGGCTCGCCCGCCACCAGCCGCGAGGCCGCGTCGCGCCAGCCCAGACGGGCCATGTGGGCGCGCGTCTCCATGTCGGCGAGCTTGAACTGGATGGCCTGGTTGTCGCCGATCGCCTTGCCGAAGGCCTGCCGCTCCTTGGCGTACTTCACCGACTCGTCCACGCAGCCCTGCGCCAGGCCGGTGGCCAGCGCCGCGATGGCGATGCGGCCCTCGTCGAGGATCCGCAGGAACTGGGCGTAGCCGCGGCCCTCCTGGCCCACCAGGTTGGCGACCGGCACCCGGACCTCGTCGAAGGACAGCTCGCGGGTGTCGGAGGAGTTCCAGCCGACCTTGGAGTACGGGGCCGCGACCGTGAAGCCCGGGGTGCCGGACGGGACGATGATGGAGGAGATCTCCGGGCGGCCGTCCGCCTTGCGGCCGGTGACCGCGGTGACCGTGACCAGACCGGTGATGTCCGTACCGGAGTTGGTGATGAAGCACTTCGAGCCGTTGATGACCCACTCGTCGCCGTCGCGGACGGCCGTGGTGCGGGTGCCGCCCGCGTCGCTGCCGGCGCCGGGCTCGGTCAGGCCGAACGCGCCGAGCACCTCACCCGAGCACAGCTTCGGCAGCCACTCCCGCTTCTGCTCCTCCGTACCGAAGAGGTAGAGCGGCATGGCGCCGAGCGAGACGCCCGCCTCCAGCGTGATGGCCACCGAGGAGTCGACGCGGGCCAGCTCCTCCAGGGCGATGCCGAGGGCGAGGTAGTCGCCGCCCATGCCGCCGTACTCCTCCGGGAAGGGCAGGCCGAACAGGCCCATGCGGCCCATCTCACGGACGATCTCGTACGGGAACTCGTGGCGCTCGTACAGGTCGCCGATCTTGGGCGCCACCACGTCGTGCGCGAACGCCTCGACGGTACGGCGGAGTTCCTCGTGCTCGGGGGTGAGCCGGTGGTCGAGGGGCATGGCTTCGTTACTCCTTGTGGGAGAGGGCGCGGACGGTACGGGAGGGGCTGGGACGGCCCAGCCGTTCGGCCATCCACACGCTCGTGGCGGTGAGGGCGGCCAGGTCGACCCCGGTCTCGATGCCGAGGCCGTCGAGCATCCACACCAGGTCCTCGGTGGCCAGGTTCCCGGTGGCGCTCTTGGCGTACGGGCAGCCGCCGAGGCCGCCGGCGGAGGCGTCGACCGTGGTCACGCCGCACTGGAGCGCGGCGAGGGTGTTGGAGAGGGCCTGGCCGTAGGTGTCGTGGAAGTGCACGCCGATCCGGCCGGTGGCCACCCCGGCCGCGTTCAGCTCGCCGAGCAGCGCCTGGACGTGGCCGGGGGTGGCGACGCCGATCGTGTCGCCGAGGCTCAGCTCGTCGCAGCCGAGGTCCAGCAGGGCCTTGGCGACGCGGACCACCTGGGGGACGGGGACCGCGCCCTCCCAGGGGTCGCCGAAGCACATCGACAGGTAGCCGCGCACATGGGCCCCGGCCTCCTTGGCGCGGGCCACGACGGGCTCGAACATGGCCAGGGACTCGGCGACCGTACGGTTCAGGTTGCGCGCGGCGAAGGTCTCGGTGGCCGAGCCGAACACCGCGATGCGGGTGGCCCCGAGGGCGAGCGCGCGGTCGAGGCCGCGCTCGTTGGGCACCAGGACGGGGAGGTCCGCGGGGACGTCGGAGAGCAGCGGGAACAGCTGCTCGGCGTCCGCGAGCTGGGGCACCCACTTGGGGTGGACGAAGCTGGTGGCCTCGACGGTGGTCAGGCCGGCGGCGGCCAGCCGGTGGACGAACTCGGCCTTCACCTCGGTGGGGACGGCCGTCTTCTCGTTCTGGAGCCCGTCCCGGGCGCCGACCTCGTGGATCCGCACCCGGGGCGGGAGGCCGGTGGCCGAGGGGACGGTCATGGGGAGCCCGTTCACGCGGTCGCCTCCTCGGTGGTCTCGTCGGCGTCCGGGGTGACCACGGCCAGGACCTGGTCCATGGCCACCGTGGTGCCGGGGGTGACGTCGAGTTCGGTGACGGTGCCGGCGTGCGGGGCGGAGATGACGTGCTCCATCTTCATCGCCTCGACCACCAGCAGGCTCTGCCCGGCCGCGACCTTGTCCCCGACGGCCACCTTGACGACGGTGACGGTGCCGGGCATGGGGGCGGCCAGGGTGTCGGCCCCGGCGCCGGCCGCGCCCTTCGCGGTGACGGGGTCGTGGTGCTGGACGTGCCAGCTGTCGGCGTCCCGTCCCAGCCAGGTCCCCTCCGGGGAGGTGGCGTGGCTGAACCGGTGCGTGACGCCGTCCAGTTCGAGGGTCACGGTGTCGTGGCCGAGGTCGAGGACGCGGCCGCGGGCCGGTGCGCTGGGGCTCTGCCCCAGACCCCGCGCCTCAATCTCCCCCAGACTCCGTCCGGGGGTACCCCCAGGCGAGGCTGGATTTTGTGCGGCGCCGTTGTCGTCTGCGGGCGCGTCGAGGAGGACTTCCTGGTCAGAGCCCCGTTGCCGGGTGCGGACCGTGATCGGGTCCTGGCCCGGGAGGCGGAAGTGGTGGACCGTCCAGGCGGGGGTGCCGCCGAGGCGCCAGCCGTTGGCGGCGGAGAACGGGTCCGCCCAGGCATCTTCCGGCCTCGCCGGCGTTTGGGAAGCCTGGGCCAGCAGTGCCGCGGCCGCGTACACCTCGTCCGGGACCCCCTCCGGCAGGAGGGACGGCAGGTCGCGCTCCACCAGACCCGTGTCCAGGTTGCCGGACACCACGTGCTCGTGGGCCAGCAGCCTGCGCAGGAAGCCCGCGTTGGTCTGGACGCCCAGGATCACGGTGTCCGCGAGGGCGGCCCGCAGCATGCGCAGGGCCGTCGGGCGGTCGGGGCCGTGGACGATGACCTTCGACAGCATCGGGTCGTACGTGGACCCCGTGTCCACCCCGGCCACCAGCCCGGAGTCCGTCCGCACCGCCCCGCCCGAGGGCTCGGACAGCGCCAGCACCGTGCCGCCCGACGGCAGGAACCCGCGCGCCGGGTCCTCCGCGCAGACGCGGGCCTCGATGGCGTGCCCGGTGAGCCGGACGTCGTCCTGGCCGAAGCCCAGTTCCGCCCCCGACGCCACCCGCAGCTGCTGCTCCACCAGGTCCAGCCCCGTGATCAGCTCCGTGACCGGGTGCTCCACCTGGAGGCGGGTGTTCATCTCCATGAAGTAGTACGAGGACGGGTCCCCGCCCGGCACGATGAACTCCACCGTGCCCGCGCCGACGTACCCGCAGGAACGCGCCGCCTCGACCGCCGCCGCGCCCATCGCGGCCCGGATCTCGGGCGTGAGGAGGACCGAGGGGGCCTCCTCGATGACCTTCTGGTGGCGCCGCTGGAGCGAGCACTCGCGCTCGCCCAGGTGCACCACGTTGCCGTGGGCGTCGGCCAGCACCTGGATCTCGATGTGCCGCGGCCGGTCCACCCACCGCTCCACCAGCAGGGTGTCGTCCCCGAAGGAGGACCGCGCCTCGCGCCGGGCCGCCGCGATCTCCTCCGCGAGCAGGCCCGCGTCCCGGACCAGCCGCATGCCCTTGCCGCCGCCGCCCGCCGAGGGCTTCAGCAGCACCGGCATGCCGATCTTCTCGGCGGCCTCGACCAGCTCGGCGTCCGACAGCCCGCTCCCGGAGGACCCGGGCACCACCGGCACCCCGGCGGCCTTCACGGTCTCCTTGGCCCGGATCTTGTCGCCCATCAGGGAGATCGCCGAGGCGGGCGGCCCGATGAAGGCCAGCCCCGCCTCCGCGCAGGCCTGCGCGAAGGCGGCGTTCTCCGCGAGGAAGCCGTACCCGGGGTGGACCGCCTCGGCCCCCGTGCGCCGGGCGGCGTCGAGCAGCTTCTCGACGGAGAGGTAGCTCTCGGCGGCCGCCGCGGGGCCGATCCGGACGGCCGTGTCGGCCTCCCGTACGTGCCGCGCGTCCGCGTCGGCGTCGCTGAAGACGGCCACGGAGCGGATCCCGAGCTCCCGCAGGGTGCGGATGACCCGTACGGCGATCTCGCCCCGGTTCGCCACCAGAACAGTGCTGAACATCAGTGAGGTCCTCACGTCACAAGTCACAAGTCACGGGTCACATGCGGAAGATGCCGTAGCCGCGCTCGCCGAGCGGGGCGTTCGCGCACGCGGTCAGGGCCAGGCCCAGCACCTGCCGGGTCTCCAGGGGGTCGATGACCCCGTCGTCCCACAGCCGCGCGGTGGCGTAGTAGGCGTTGCCCTGCTCCTCGTACTGCGCGCGGACCGGGGCCTTGAAGGCCTCCTCGTCCTCGGCGGGCCACTCCTGGCCCGCGCCCTCGATCTGGTCGCGCTTGACCGTGGCCAGGACGGAGGCGGCCTGCTCGCCGCCCATGACGGAGATCTTGGCGTTGGGCCACATCCACAGGAAGCGGGGCGAGTACGCCCGGCCGCACATCGAGTAGTTGCCCGCGCCGTACGAGCCGCCGACCACGACCGTCAGCTTCGGGACCCGGGCGCAGGCCACGGCGGTGACCATCTTCGCGCCGTGCTTGGCGATGCCGCCCGCCTCGTAGTCGCGGCCGACCATGAAGCCGGAGATGTTCTGGAGGAAGAGGAGCGGGATGCCGCGCTGGTCGCACAGCTCGATGAAGTGGGCGCCCTTCTGCGCGGACTCCGAGAAGAGGATGCCGTTGTTGGCGATGATGCCGACCGGGTGGCCGTGGATCCGGGCGAAGCCGGTGACCAGGGTCTGCCCGAACTCCGCCTTGAACTCCTGGAAGCGGGAGCCGTCCACGACGCGGGCGATGATCTCGCGGGCGTCGTAGGGGGTGCGGGAGTCGGTGGGGACCGCGCCGTAGAGGCCGAACGGGTCCACCTTCGGCTCCTCGGCCGGCTCGACCGACCAGGGCAGGGCCCCGCGCTCGGGCAGGGTCGCCACGATGTTGCGGACGATCCGCAGCGCGTGCGCGTCGTCCTCCGCGAGGTGGTCGGTCACGCCGGAGGTGCGCGAGTGCACCTCGCCGCCACCGAGCTCCTCGGCCGTGACCACCTCGCCCGTGGCGGCCTTCACCAGCGGCGGGCCGCCGAGGAAGATTGTGCCCTGGCCGCGGACGATGACGGCCTCGTCGCTCATCGCCGGGACGTACGCGCCGCCCGCCGTGCAGGAGCCGAGGACGGCCGCGATCTGCGGGATGCCGGCGCCGGACATGCGGGCCTGGTTGTAGAAGATCCGGCCGAAGTGCTCCCGGTCGGGGAAGACCTCGTCCTGCATGGGCAGGAAGGCGCCGCCGGAGTCGACCAGGTACAGGCAGGGGAGCCGGTTCTCCAGCGCCACCTCCTGCGCCCTCAGGTGCTTCTTGACCGTCATCGGGTAGTACGTGCCGCCCTTGACGGTGGCGTCGTTGGCGACGATCACGCACTCGCGGCCGCTGACCCGGCCGATGCCCGCGATCACGCCGGCCGCCGGGGCCGCGCCCCCGTACATCCCCTCGGCGGCCAGCGGGGCCAGCTCCAGGAAGGGGGAACCGGGGTCGAGGAGGGTGTCCACGCGGTCGCGGGGCAGGAGCTTGCCGCGCGCGGTGTGGCGGGCGCGGGCCTTCTCCCCGCCGCCGAGGCGGGCCGCGTCCAGCCGGGCGCGCAGGCCCTCGGCGAGCTCGCGGTGGGCGGCCTCATTGGTCCGCCAGGCCTCGGACGCCGGGTCCGCGGCGCTCGTCAGCACTGGTGCCTGCTGCATCGGTCGAGCTCCCTTGCTCGGTACCTGCTGTGTTAATGACCGTTAACGCGTGTGGGTCAAAGGTTAACGACCGCTAACCGCCCTGTCTAGAATGGATTCCCATGAGCACCAGAGCTGCCACCCCGACCCGCCGCGAGCAGATCCTCCGCGAGGCCGCTCGGCTTTTCGCGGAGCGCGGCTTCCACGGCGTGGGCGTGGACGAGATAGGCGCCGCGGTCGGCATCAGCGGCCCGGGCCTCTACCGGCACTTCGCCGGCAAGGACGCGATGCTCGCCGAGCTGCTCGTCGGGATCAGCGAGCGCCTGCTGACCGGCGGCCGCCGCCGGGTCGAGGAGGCCGCCGCCGACCCGCGGGCACTGCTGTCCTCCCTGGTCGAGGGGCACATCGACTTCGCGCTGGACGACCGGGCGCTGATCACCCTGCACGACCGGGAGCTCGACCGGCTCAAGGACGAGGACCGCAAGCTGGTGCGGCAGCTCCAGCGCCAGTACGTCGAGCTGTGGGTGGCCGTCGTACGGGAACTGCACCCCGAGGTCGGGGAGGCCGAGGTGCGGGTCGCCGTGCACGCGGTCTTCGGCCTGCTGAACTCCACCCCGCACCTGGGCGCGCTCGGCCGAGAGGCGACGGAGTCGCTGCTGCGCCGGCTCGCGCACGGGGCGTTCGGGGCGCTGTCGGGGTGAGGCGGGGGCGCAGCCGGGGCGAGGGCCGGGCCGAGGGCCGGGCCGAGGGCTTGAGGGCGGCTTGGCGGAACGGACGGATCCGGCCGGGCGGCGGCAGAATGGGCCGCATGCCGAAGCCGACAGAGCCCATAGAGACCCCCAGCCGAGCGCAGCTCGTCGACCACCTGGTGCGCACGCGCATCGCCGGACAGGTCGCGACCCCGCGCGAGAACAACCTCTCCCACTACCGCAAGCTCGCCAACGGCGACCGGCACTACTGGCTGGGCCTGGAACTCGGCGACCGCTGGACGGACGAGCAGGACGTGCTGGCCGTGATGGCGGAGCGCGTCGGCGTCGTCGACGACCCGGCGCACCGGGCCGGGCAGGACACCATCGACCCGGAGCTGACGGTCGCGGGCCTCGACCGGATGGCGGCCCGCCTGCACAAGGCGGCCCTGGACCGGCAGAGCGTGCTGTTCGCCACCGGGCACCCGGGCGGGCTCCTGGACGTCCACCGCGCAACGGCCGACGCCCTGCGCGCCGCGGGCTGCGAGATCGTCCGCATCCCGGCGGGGCTCGTCGCCGACGAGGGCTCGGTGTGGCAGTTCGCGGACGTGGCGGTGCTGGAGCGGGGCGCGACCCTGTGGCACACCCACTCCCCGGCCCCGATGGCGGCCATCCTGGACGGCCTGACGGCGGAGGGCCGGCCCCTGCCGGACCTGGTCGTCGCCGACCACGGCTGGGCGGGCTGCGCGGCGCAGCGCGGGCTGGACGCCGTGGGCTACGCCGACTGCAACGACCCCGCGCTGTTCCTCGGCGAGGCGGAGGGCACCCTCCAGGTGGCGGTCCCGCTGGACGACCACGTGCGCGACCCGCGCTTCTACGACCCGATGGTGGCCTACCTC